>JAFYQN010000020.1 GCA_017559885.1 Clostridia bacterium | reverse complement strand
TACCGACCCTGCGCCTGCAACTACCTTTGCTCACTTGGATGCAACAACCGTTTTGTCACGTAATATTGCGTCACAGGGTATCTATCCTGCGGTTGACCCACTTGAGTCAACCAGCCGTATACTCTCGGCAGAGGTTTTGGGTGAAGAGCATTATTTTGTTGCTCGTGAGGTTCAAAGAATATTGCAACGCTATAACGAACTTATGGATATTATCGCTATTATGGGCATGGACGAACTCTCTGATGACGACAAATTGCTTGTAGGTCGCGCTCGTAAGATTCAGCGTTTCCTATCTCAACCTTTCCACGTATCCGAAAAGTTCATCGGTATCGAGGGTACTTACGTGCCTGTTGCCGAGACCATTCGCGGTTTTAAAGAAATTATTGAAGGCAAACACGACGACCTTCCTGAAAGCGCGTTCTTGTTTGTTGGCACTATAGACGAAGCGGTAGAAAAAGCAAAGAAGGTATCTAACTGATGAATACCTATAAGCTTGTAATTTCTACTCCTGACGGCAGTGTTTTTGACGATAATGCTACCGCATTGATAGTGCGCGGTACCGAGGGTGAGCTTGCTGTTATGGCGGGACACATACCGTTTATTACGGCGGTCAAACCCGGCGAATGCAAAATAGTTTTGTCCGATGAAAATGAAAAATTTGCAACCATTGGTGGAGGAATACTCACCGTAACAAACGACAAAACAACTCTGCTTTGTAGTGATTTTAAATGGAATTAAAACAAATCCCCACGATTTTAATCGTGGGGATTAATGTTTTTTAAATGAATTTTTTAAGACTTTTGTCAAGCGTTGTTCTAATTTTGCTTTTGTTTGAAAATAACAGTATTAGTACAACTATTTCAACCACAGTCATAATCGCCGCTTGCGGCAAACGCGTAATTAATAAAGGTAAATATCCTTTATCAGAGTACATAAGGGATATCCAAAGTGTGTTTAGAAGAAGAGTACAGGTTATTTTGTTGATAATAACTGCTAAAACAATTTTAATTACAGATGTTTTTCTATATAAAAACTCAGCCAAAACCATACCATAGATACAATTTGTTGCCGTAAAACCTGGGAAATAACCTAATCCCATAGAGAATAACAACGTGCCAATCAAATCGCCAAGACCGCCTACAGCTGCAGCATACGGTGTGCCTAAAAAAACTGCCGCAAAGGCGACTGCAATAAACCCGAAACTTATATCAAGTTCAAATGTTTTTTGTAGATTTAAAAGCTTTTCTAAAACTACGTTCATCGCAATAAGTAGCGACGTTAAAACAATTTTAAATAATTGGTTGTTGTTTTTGCTTTTTTTCATAATAAAAACCTCCTATCATCCGTAACTAACGTGATAATAGGAGGTATTTTCATACAATTCGGCTATTATTTTGTCAGCGGGATGCGATAGCAAAACCGCGGGCAAAAGCCCTTCGTCTGTGTGACAACTCCCCGTTCACACAACACTTAACGCTATGCTATCTACTCTGAAATATTGTGATTACATTATATATTATTTTTTGCAATTGTCAACTAAATTTTACCGCTGTCGCGCAAAACCTTTACCTTTAGCACGGCGATTTGTGTCTTTGCATCCTTTATTTCGCCCGAAAGCACCATTTCAACTGCTTTTTCAAGTGGGATGCGAATTACGTCTAAAAACTCGTCTTCGTCGGGGTTTTGCTCGCCAAAGGTAAGCTCGGTTGCAAGATAACAGTATATAACCTCGTTTACGTAACCGGGCGATGGGTAAAGTGGACATAAATCTATATAATTTTTAGCGGTGGCACCCGTTTCTTCAAGCAATTCTCTTTTTCCGCATTCAAGTGGGTCCTCGTCCTGACGGTCACGTTTCCCTGCGGGCACTTCAAGCGTTTCTTCCATATAAGGATATCGCCACTGGCGCACAAAAAGCAAATCATCGTTTTTATCAAGCGCCGCAACGCACACGCCGCCCGGGTGCTCTACCACTTCGCGAGTGGCGGTATTTCCGTTTGGAAGTAATGCCGTATCTTGTCTTAAAGATATAATTCTGCCCTTAAATTTGTAGTCAAAACTTATTTGTTTTTCTTGTAAATTCATTATTTCATACCGCCTTTAATATATTTTAAATAGAATGTTTTAAGAGGTGTTTGGATTGGAAAGAATAGTAAAATCAAAAGATTATGATTATATGAGTTTAAGGAAAATTATAGATGAACTTTGCGCGCGTTATTCGGTTTTGCAACAGTTTAACATAGGTAAAAGTTGCGCAGGTCGTGATATTAACGCGATTAAAATAAATTCCGCCAACGAATACGTTTTGTTTGCCGCTGCATTTCACGGCAGCGAACATATAACAAGCAATATTTTGCTTATGTTTTTAGAAGATTTTGCCGCCGCATACACGCAAAATAAATGTCTTGAGGGTATAAACGTAAAAAAAGCATTGGGCAACAGAGGTATAATATTTGTGCCGTGCGTTAACCCCGACGGATGCGAAATATCTATACACGGCGCGCTTGGTTGCGGCAAGGCGGCAGGCGAAATATATAAAATGTGTAATGGGGATTTTGCTCACTATAATGCCAATTTGCGAGGAGTGGATATAAACCATAATTTTGATGCCGATTGGCAAGAACTGCGAAAAAAAGAGCAAAAATGGGGCATATTTGGGCCTGCGCCTACTCGATTTGGCGGTTTTGCGCCGCACAGCGAGCCCGAAACGCAGGCGATGGTTAATCTTTGTAAAGATTTTTACGTGCATCACGCGGTAGCGCTTCACTCACAAGGCGAGGTAATATACTGGAGTTATAACGGTTACGAAGACAAACGTTCAAAACAAATGGCAGAAATTATGGCAACCGTTAGTGGATACGCTTTAGACGTGCCTGTAAGTTTAGCTACGGGCGGAGGGTTTAAAGACTGGTTTTTAAAGGAGTTTTTGCGCCCTGCTTTTACAATTGAGGTAGGCAGGGGTAAAAATCCGCTACCTATTTGCGAAGCGCATAATATTTATACACATCTACGCGAAACGCTTACAATTACTACTATAATGTAATCTTATCACTATATCGTATTTATTTCAATAAAAACTTAAACTTTAAAAATCAAAAATTTATGTCGTTAAATAGAAAAAAATCTTGAAAATGTATAGATAGTGGAGTATAATTACTCTGTTAAGGATAGGATATGTTACTCAAATTTGTGTATCATATTAACAAGGGATGTTTTTTGCGTGATTCGACCCTAATTTATTCCCCGTCCAAAAAGAAAGGATATGTTAAAAATGGAAAAAAAAGAACGCAGAGTAGGTACAATATCAAGAGGTATTCGTTGTCCTATTATTCGTGAGGGCGACAACCTTGCCGAAATAGTAGCAAACAGCGTAATTGAGGCGGCTGAAATCGAGGGCTTTGAACTTCGTGACCGTGACGTTATTGCTATGACCGAGTCAATCGTAGCTCGCGCGCAGGGTAACTATGCAACCGTTGATAACATTGCAGCTGACGTTAAGGCAAAACTTGGCGGCGGCACAATCGGCGTAATTTTCCCGATTCTCTCACGTAACCGTTTTGCTATATGCTTAAAGGGTATTGCAAAGGGCGCTAAAAAAATAGTTCTTATGCTTAGTTATCCTTCTGATGAGGTTGGTAACTCACTTGCAACATACGATTTGATTGATGCCGCAGGCATTAACCCATATAGCGACGTATTGTCACTTGAACGCTATCGTGAAGTTTTTGGTGTTCAAAAGCTTGAGTTTACAGGCGTTGACTACGTTCAGTACTACGCTGACCTTATAAAAGAAATGGGCGCCGAGGTTGAGATTATTTTTGCTAACCAACCAAAAGCAATTCTTCAGTATACCGATTGCGTGCTTACCTGTGATATTCACACACGCGCACGTACAAAACGTCTTCTTAAAGAAGCAGGCGCAAAGGTTGTTTGCGGTCTTGACGATATCTTAAACGCATCTATTGACGGTAGCGGTTACAACGAAAAATATGGTCTTTTGGGTTCTAATAAATCTACCGAAGAAACCATCAAGCTCTTCCCAAAAGAGTGCAAAGATTTGGTTCTTGACGTACAAGAAAGAGTGCTTAAAGCAACAGGCAAACACGTTGAAGTTATGGTTTACGGTGACGGCGCGTTTAAAGACCCACAGGGTAAAATTTGGGAACTTGCTGACCCGGTTGTTTCTCCTGCGTTTACCGATGGTCTTATCGGTACACCTAACGAACTCAAACTTAAATATCTTGCCGACAACGACTTTAAAGATTTAAGCGGTGAAGAGCTTAAAGCGGCTATCTCTGCAAGCATTAAGGCAAAAGACGGCAGTCTTGTAGGCAATATGGCGGCTCAGGGTACAACACCTCGTCAACTTACCGACCTTATTGGTTCGCTTTGCGACCTTACAAGCGGTTCAGGCGATAAGGGTACTCCTGTAGTTTTGGTTCAGGGTTACTTTGATAACTACACCAATTAAGGAGGACAAAACAATGAGTTCTAATGTTAGACCAGAGTCTATGGAAAGAATTACTACCATAGAACTTGCCAATAAATTTATTGATGAACAAATTGCCGAAGTAAGAGCGCAAGTTGGCGACAAAAAAGTTTTACTTGCTCTTTCGGGCGGTGTAGACAGTTCGGTTGTAGCGGCACTTTTAATAAAAGCTATCGGCAAACAACTCGTTTGCGTACACGTTAACCACGGCCTTATGCGTAAGGGCGAGAGCGAAGCGGTTATTGAAATGTTTGGTAACGAGCTTGACGCTAACCTTATCTACGTTGATGCTACCGACCGTTTCCTCGACCTTTTGGCAGGCGTTAGCGAACCTGAAAAGAAAAGAAAGATTATCGGCGCAGAGTTTATAAACGTATTTGCCGATGAAGCTCGCAAACTTGAGGGCGTTTCATACTTGGCTCAGGGTACAATCTACCCCGATATACTCGAAAGCATCAAGGCAGCCGAAGGCAAAAAAGCGGTTAAATCACACCACAACGTTGGCGGACTCCCTGAAGATTTACAGTTTGAACTTGTTGAACCAATCAAACTTCTCTTTAAGGATGAAGTTCGTGTTGTTGGCGAGGCCCTTGGTCTTCCACACGCAATGGTTTATCGTCAACCATTCCCAGGCCCAGGCCTTGGCGTTCGTTGTCTTGGCGCTATCACACGCGATAGACTACACGCTCTTCGCGAAGCGGACGCAATTTTGCGCGAGGAATTTGACAACTGCGGTCTTGCCGAAAAAGTATGGCAGTACTTTATTGCAGTGCCTGACATCAAGAGCGTAGGCGTTAAGGATGAAAGCCGTTACGAAGGTTGGCCTGCAATCATCCGCGCGGTAAACACCAAAGACGCTATGAGCGCAACAATCGAAGAAATTCCATACGAAATTCTTCACAAAATTACTTACAGAATCACCCACGAGGTTGAAGGCATTAATCGTGTTCTTTTAGACCTCACACCAAAGCCAATCGGCACAATAGAGTGGGAATAATATTAACTAAACAATTTTTCAACCCGGCATACAACAAAAACGTTGTATGTCGGGTTTTTATTTTTTATATAAAAAATAAAGGGGTCGAAAAAATGATAAAAAACAGTCGAATTTGGGTTGTAATTGTGGTTCTTTGGTGTTATAATTATACTGTATACTTGCGTGTATTATACCCTAATGGAAGGAGCTTCACTATGGTCAACAAAGAACTTAAGAGACTTAGCAGACGTGAGCTTGTAGATATAATTTATCAGCTGAAGAAAAATGAGCAAGAAATGCAAGCGAAAATCGACTCACTTAATAAAGAACTTGAAGATAAACAAATTCGAATTTCTAACGCAGGGTCTATTGCTGATGCTGCCATATCGATTACTAATGTTTTTTCCGACGCGCAAACAACAGCGGATATTTATTTAAAAGAAGTTGCCACCATGAAAGAAAAAACCGAAAAAGAGTGCTAAAAAAAAATTAAAGATGCTGAAGAAAAGGTTAAAAAAATTATGGCCGATGGTGAGAGGCAGTTTAACAACCTAAAAGCCCATTACGAATTCGAGTACAAAAAGTGGAAACAACTTAAGTCAGAAGTTGAGGCAATGGAACAAGCAAAAAACTGCAATCAAAATAAGGATGAAAAAAATGGCTAACAAACACGAAAAAGAAGTCATAGTTCCTTCTTTAAATGAAATACAAAGTGAACGCAAACGTATTAGGAGGACAACCTATTACCGCCAAGCGCTTCGAGGTACCGTTTCGGTGCTTTTGGTGGTTGCCGCCATTGCGGTTTTGATTACAACCTTGTTTTTGCCTATTCTCCAAATTTCGGGCGACAGTATGTCGCCAACTTTAGAACACGATGAAATAGTTGTTCTTTTAAAAACCAAGAAGTTTGACAGGGGAGATTTGGTAGGATTTTATTATCAAGGCAAAATTTTGCTAAAGCGTGTTATAGCACTGCCTGAAGACGAGGTGGCTATTGATGCGGATGGAAACGTGTACGTAAACGGCGAGCTGTTAGAAGAGCCGTACGTTACCGATAAAAAACTCGGAGATTGCGATTTGGAATTTCCCTACAAAGTGCCGGCAAACACCTACTTTGTAATGGGAGATATGCGCTCTAACTCCGTAGATAGCCGAAACTCGGCGATTGGCTCTATTTCAAGAGACGATATAATCGGCAGGGTATTTATACGAGTTTGGCCACTCCCAAAAGTAGGATTTACTTACTAAAAAACACTAGAACTAACTAAAAGAAAGGAGGGAGAGCCGTGCATGATGACGTATTGGTCGAAGGTGTCCAAATACTTAGGGCAAGAAGAATAAAAAGAACGCGAAGACTAGCGCTTGTGCTGGTCCTCTCCCTCTTGGTTGCGCTAGACGTATTCTGGATTTTGAGAAAACCAGGTTTAACACTAGCGGGTGACGCCGACTGTAAGATTGTGGAGCACATCCATGATGAAACCTGTCAAAATGCCGATGAGCCGTGTACGCTGGCAGAACATCTGCACACAATCGAATGCTATTCCGATGAAACGGTAGATGTGGAAACTCAGACCGATTGGCAAAATATGTTTAAAGATTATCCCTACACGGGAAATCTTCGCAAGGACTTGGTCGGTATTGCAAAAACACAGGTAGGATATAGCGAGAGTGAACGCAACTTTGTGGTAAGCGATGATGGAACTCGCCACGGTTATACACGATATGGCGAATGGTATGGTGTACCGTATAGCGATTGGTCGGCAATATTCGTGTCATATTGCCTAAATTATGCCAACGCTGACCTAAACGAGTATCCTGCCAACACGGGCGCGTTAGCTATGGCAGAGCAGTGGAATACGCTCGGCAAATATAAAGCGCTAGGCAGTTACAAGCCCGTTAGCGGCGATTTGGTATTCTTCAAGGACAATACAGTAGGTATTGTCGCCGAGGTTCAAAGTACCAGTTGCTACGTAATCCGTGGCGATGCGGAAAATTCGGTACAGACAAGTATTGTGTCATTTGCCGACGCGTCTATTGCGGGTTGGGGTGTTGTAGGCGATACAGCGTCAAGCAAGTCGCTCTATGACGTTTCAAACGGTCCTGCGGTGTTTATTTTTGCAGGCGAATATAGCGATACGCAAATGCAGACATTTAGTCTTAGAAATACTCGCGAGATTAAAGATTTGATAAATTACTTAAACGATAACGATGGTTCGTATCGTTTGACGTTGTTAGACTATAATGACCACCCCGTTCCAAAGGACGAAAACGGTAATTATATTGTGCATGCGGATACGCCGTATAAAATCACGATTACCATCTCTAGCCCCGACGGTTTTTCTCCCGGTACATATAGGTATCAGTTTATTGACGGAGTAATTATAGAGGGTGGCGAAGATAAATTTATCATAAACGAAACCCTTGAGGTTGGTGACTGGGTCGTAACCGAGGACGGACTTGTTACCCTAAACTTTAACCAAGAAATGAACAAACTCTCTGACGTTACCATCAGCGCAACGGTTGGAATAATTTTCCCAAAAGACCAAGAAGAACTTGATTTTGACGGAAAAATAAACGTTACAGTTGAAAAACCAAGAGAGGAAATTTCGGTTACAGAGGTTAGAAAATGGGGAATACAAGGCGACCCTGACAACTACGACGTTATCAATAAAACCGATAAACTCGACCCTAACAAGATATATTGGACAGTTTCAATCGAAGGAAATGAAAATTCTACCATACCCGGCAGTATCGTAACCGACCAAGTGTTAAAGCACGACTGGAGTTATGAACACTACTATACTGCCGAAGATATGGCAAGGGGTATTAAAATAGGCGTATCGGTAAACGAACCCGGTAACACAACTGACACGTGGCACACCTGGACCGTTTACCCGGGTGACCCTAATCTAACGTGGGATGAAAATGGTTGGCAATACGAAATGCCCGAGACTGTAGTGTGCAACAAAAATGAAAACGCGCCACACGAACTAGTGCTCGGTAACGAATATTGGACATATTACATTGAATATTCTTCAACCCCGACCGAAATTGACCTTGCAGGCGAACTTGGTTATGCAAACTCAATTAGTTTTGACGACATCCATCAAGAAGGCTGGGCAGGATTTACCCAAAATGACGTTAAGGCCGCTATATACAAAAACGGTAAACTTGTAACCGATGCTAACGGCGCGAAAATCCTTTGGGAAGTTCAGGCAACCATACCTAAAAAAGATCCCGATAAAAATGCAGAACACGACTGGGTGATTAACGATCAAATGTATCTCGTTAATTCGTGGGGAAATCATATATCTCAAATTGATACCGATATGCTCCTTGCCAAAGTTACTGCAAATTACTTTGGTACGACTATAAACGTTCCTCATCTTAGAGATGCAACCGAAAATGATCCGTATGCTTATTCTACATGGCCTGGAACACTTGCTATTTTACAGCGTTGTACCTGTACCGAAGAAGATTGTGGACAGTGGGATAATAGTTGCGGTAAATGGGGTTATGAGGGCTATGACGGTTGGCATCCTACCAGTGATTATTGCGATTGTTGGCACGAAATAGAGGACACAACCATCACGATAACGTATGAAACCGACGTAACCGAGCTAATGCAGAAATATGGCGGCTTAGGCTATTCGGTGTTCAATACATCACAAATAGCAAACCCAAACAATAACCTTGATGCTAGCGCATTGGTTGCCCTCCCCGGAATTGTGAAAAAATCAGACAGTGACCCAGAAGGAACACTTGTAAAATATAACATTACGGTAAACGAGTCAAAACTAAACTTGACCGATGGTTCGCCGCTTGTTATACACGACGAAATGACCGACACGTTGGCATTTATGAGAGGTTCGTTGTTTATCAAAGCCGAAGACGCCGATGGCAATATAACCACCTTGCAAGAGGATGTGGATTATACCTATACCTATAACGGTACCGGCAAGATAACCGATGAAAACGGAAACGATGTGGACGTGGATTACCACGTGCTGGATATCACGATACTGAATCCGCAACCCGTGACCTATATCTTGGATTACAAAACCATGATGATTATGGTGCCCGGAGAAACCGAGCCTATAGAGTATACCAACACGGCTACGATTTACCTTTGGGGCGGACAAGTTTATGATTCCAGTGACGAGAGAATCTATCCTCATATAAATATCGCGTCTAATGCTTTTGCGGTATTTGTGCACAAGCTTTCAGCCGAAGATAAAACTCCAATTAAAGGCGCTGTGTTTGGTTTGTTTAACGAACAGGGCGGTTTGATTGCAAGCGGCGAAAGTGGGGAAGACGGAAAAATTCACTTTGAAACAAACGTTGAAGAAGGTATCATTCTTAGAGAACACAAGATTTATTATCTCCAAGAATTACGAGCCCCACCAGGATATAAATTAGACGATACAAAATATGAGTTTACGTTCTGTAACCAAGCGGGCGGCAATTGCGATAAGTTTGCTGAATTAAATAAAGAACATGAACTGACAAGAGTACCGTTTGATACCGTCGGACATATCGACGTAACAAACGAACCGCTAAATTACGATCTACCCGCAACGGGTGGAATCGGCGTTTACCCATTGTTACTTGTGAGTGTAATATTTATTATTACACCTCTTGTATATGGATTCATCCAAAGGCGCAAGCGTGAAAGGAGGGGTGTCGGTTAGCTTTCCTTTCTACGGCGAAATATGCGCCGAAGATGAATCAAAAAAACAAAAATAAAAAAACGAAAGGACAAAAAATTATGAAAAAACTAGTTACTATTCTATTGGCAATTGCATTGATTTTTGCTATGAGTGTTCCTGCATTTGCGGCAGACACTGCAAATCTCACCATTAATGGCTTGGAAGGCCGTACCTACGTAGGTTATAAGCTATTGGATCTTACCACCAGTCACAAAGCAAATGTAAACTGTGGCGGCACCCACAACCCAGAAACTTGCTACAACTATGCATACACAGTAGCAAACGATGATTATCGCACAATTTTGCAAAACGAAGTTTTTGAAAATGGCACAACCACAGCGGCTGCTGCAACAGATATTACCGATGATCAAATCATCGCATATCTTGCTGATCAATCTAGCGGTGATTATGCTGAAATGCGCGTAGTTGCAGACAGAATCTACGCTGCAATTAAGGCTGCAGGCCTTGGCGCTGACAAAACAGAGTTTGACGGAAGCGCATCTATCGACCAAGGTTATTGGATGTTTGTTGACACAACAAGCCTTAATGGCCAAAACGCTGCTAACTCTTTCGTTATGGTAGATACCAAGGGCGAAACCAACTTGGATATCACTCCTAAGACCGCTCTTCCTACCATTACAAAGGAAGTTTACGACATCAATGACACAACAGGCGCAAACGGCTGGGGCGATTCAGCAGACCACGATATAACCGACGAAGTTGAATTTAGACTAACCGCTACCTTGGCAGAAAATTATGCATATTATGAGACCTATAAGCTAGTATTCCACGATGATTTGGCAGATGGTTTGACACTTGACACAGCATCTTTCGTTGTTACTGCAAAAAATGGTGATGATGTTCTAGATATCACAGACAAATTCGCTATAACATATCCACAGGATTGCGATTTTGAAGTAACATTTGATGACGTTACAGCTATTGACGGCGTAACTAAGGATACTGTTTTTGTAGTTACATACAAAGCAACCCTCAACGAAAACGCTGTTGTTGGTACAGCAGGCAACGCAAACGAAGTAACACTTGAATTCTCTAACGATCCTTATAGCGATTCTACAGGTAAGACATCTGCTGCCGTTAAGGTTTATACCTATCAGTTGGTAATCAACAAGGTTGATGAGGAAGGCAATCCTTTGACAGGCGCAGGTTTTACCCTTTACAAAATGGTAGGCGGCGTAAAAACCAAAATTGGCGAAGAAGTAAAGGGCGACGGTATGACAACATTTACTTGGACCGGTCTTGATGATGGTGACTATGTGTTAGAAGAATCAACCGTTCCTGCAGGTTACAACAAAATGGCTGACAAGGAATTCACTATTACAGCTGAACATACCAAAGATGGTATTACCACTTTGACCAGCGGCATTGATGAAACCGATAAAGATGCCGGTACACTTACTGAGGATATCGTTAACAGAACCGGTCCTATTTTGCCAGAAACCGGTGCTATGGGTACAGTTGCATTGATTAGCGTAGGCTCAATCCTCGTTATCGTAGCAGCAGTATTTATGATTACTCGCAAGAAGATGTCTGTTTACGAAGACTAATTTTTGTAAAGTAGTTTAAGTTTTTTAATCTCTTTTAATTTTAGCGGCGGGTGGCTTAACCGCCATCTGCCGCTATTTTGGTTTAAGGTGGTGGACAGAAGCTTATGAAAAAAAACAAAATAGGAATTATATTGGTTGCGATGTTATTCATAGGTGTCTGTGGACTACTTTATCCATCTGTTAGCCAATATTGGAATTCAAAAACCCAGACTAAAGCGGTTGAAAACTATAGAGAAATTCTCGAGTCGTTACAACCAGAGGATTACGACGCTTTTTTAAAGAATGCCGAAGAGTATAACACAGCTTTGAGCAAACTGAAATTTCCTTTGACCGACTACCAACAAATAAGCGGATATAAAGATCTCTTAAACGTTAGCGGTTCGGGAATAATGGGCTACATATCTATTCCGAAACTTGGCGTAGAGCTGCCGCTTTATCATGGAATCTCTCCCGAGGTGCTAAACGTGGCTTGTGGACATTTGCAGGGTACGTCTCTCCCTGTAGGCGGCAAAAGTACCCATAGTGTTTTGTCAGCTCACAGAGGACTGCCGCACGCAAAACTCTTTACCGAGCTTGACAAGATGGAGTTAGGCGACACCTTTTCGGTTACGGTTTTGAATAGAACAGTTACCTATCAGGTAGACCAGATAAAAGTAGTTAACCCAAACGAAACTGCCGACGTAGAAATTGTTGCGGGAGAAGATTTGTGCACGTTATTAACCTGCACACCGTACGGAATAAACTCTCACCGACTGTTGGTTAGAGGCACGCGTATTGAAAACGCGGCGCCCATGTTGCACGTTACGTCTAACGCTTACAAGATAGATTCTCTTGTAGCGACACCTGCCGTAGCGGCGCCGATTTTATTGATTTTGTTGATTTTCTTGATGATAAAATATCGTGACAAGGGAAGCAAACCACTTATTTCAAAGGAGGAAGACGAATGGCTAAAAGAAGAATGGCAGTAATTGCAGTTTTGATTTGTTTGTGCGTTTGGTTTTCTCCCTGTGGCGCCTTGGCGGCTTCAACAGCAGATGCGACTTGTCCGATTGACACAGATACGGAATGCTCCCTCACAATTACCTGCGCTTGCGATGGTGCGGCGCTCGGCGACGTGACGGTGAGATTGTATAACGTGGCAGACGTGTCGGCAGATTTTCAGTTTGCGCTAAATCAAAAATTTGAGGCGACGGGGCTTGTTATCAACGGTATTAAGACAAATTCCGAGTGGAACACTGTTCGCAATACGCTAGAAGCGCATATCATCGCAGATAATATTGAAGCGGACGCTGTGATTTTGACAGACGAAAACGGACAGGCTCGTTTTGAAAATTTGAAAACAGGATTGTATCTTGCAATTGCCAATTCGGTAATTCGCGATGATATTACTTATTTATTTGAATCTGCGCTAGTGTCTTTGCCTAGACTCCTTGATGACGGGGTTTGGCAATATGATGTTTCGGTTGCATCTAAATCGGAAATGATACCTCCAAGCGAGCAGGAAGAGGAACTAAAAATAGTAAAACTTTGGAAGGGCGACACGGGAAGAAATAGCCGTCCGACCAGTATTGAGGTAGAAATATTTAAAGACGGAACAAGTTATGAAACTGTTGTGCTTTCGCAAGAAAACAACTGGTCTTACAGCTGGTTTACGAAAGAGGCGAACGCGCGTTGGACGGTTACAGAAAGAAACGTTTCCAAAGAATATACCATGACGGTTGAAAAAAGTGGAAACACGTTTGTCATGACCAATAGCTTTAACCTACCTAGCGACCCATCTGATTCTCCTCAAACGGGCGATAGTTTTAATGTTTTGTTTGCTTTGATGATTGTAATTTCTGCTGGTTGTTTATTGATTATTTTAGGAATTATAGGAAAGAGAAAAGCGCATGATGAATAAAATGAAAGTTTGTGTTATCACAGGCGTTTGCTTGGTTGTGGTGGGAGTGTTGGCGCTTACTTTTTGGCAGGGGAGTATAACATTTTCAAAACAAAAAGCGGCATCCTATGTTAATACTCTAACCACGTTAATACCCGAGCCGCAAGGCGCTGTAATAGAGGAACGCAGAGATAATAATATGTCGGTCCTTTCGCTAGAGGGAAAAGATTTCGTCGGAATTCTTGAAATGCCACGCTATGAATTGGCTTTGCCAGTTTGCGCTAAGTGGGGAAATCTTACTAGGTTTCCTTGTCGCTTTAGCGGTAGCGTGTATGATAAAACTATGCAAATTGGCGCAACATCGCAAAACGGACAGTTTGATTTTTATCGCGAGATTTCTGTTGGTGATACCGTAAAATTTACCGACGTGGAAGGAAATGTTTATACCTATGCTGTAACCAATCTTCGCTATGAAAAGCACGCGGATAAATCCGCTCTTGAACGCGAAGACTCAGCTCTTACAGTGTTTGTAAAAAACATTTACGGTTTTGAATATTTGATTATTTCCTGCAACGCAGTAGCGTAAATTTGTGATGAAAAACACTTTATAACAAAAGCCTCTCGCTTTGGCTTGCGAGGGGCTTTTTGTTGTTGATATTTTGTTGACTTTATGATATTATATAATTTAAGTGACGTATCATATAATGATTATTATATAAAGAGATAAAAGGTGTATCGATTATGAAGATTGTAGTATTGGCAGGCGGACTTAGCACCGAGCGTGATGTTTCACTCGCGTCGGGCGCCGGAATTTGCAAAACATTAAGAGAGCGAGGCCACGACGCGTTTTTGTTGGACGTGTATCTTGGTTTCCCTTATGATGCTGATAAATTAGACGAGGTGTTTACTTTGCCTGGCGCAGGGCTCCAAATTGCCGAGGGCATCAAGACAACCGAGCCTGATCTTGCGGCTGTAAAGGCATCAAGAGAGGATAAGTCGGAATGTTTTGTAGGTCCAAACGTTATAGAAATTTGCCGACTTGCAGATATTGTTTTCATGGGTCTTCATGGCGACGTTGGTGAAAACGGCAAACTACAAGCTACCTTTGATATTTTGGGCATTCGCTACACAGGACCTAACTATTTAGGTAGCGCACTTGCTATGGATAAGGGTATTGCCAAAAAGATTTTCACCACATCGGGTGTGCCTACGCCAATAGGTGTTACTCTAAAAAAACAAATGAAAGATACCCCTCTTTATGAACTTGGACTATCTCTTCCCGTTGTGCTAAAACCAAGCGCAGGCGGATCAAGCATAGGCGTATTTATAGCTAGCACAGAAGCAGAATATGCCGAAGCAATAGAAAAATCATTTAGTTACGAAGATGAAATTGTTATTGAGCAGTATATAAAGGGTCGCGAGTTTGCCGTTGGTATTATTGATGGCAAGGCGCTTCCTGTTATTGAAATTATTCCGAAAACAGGCTTTTTTGACTATGCAAACAAGTATCAAAGCGGCGCGACCGAGGAGATTTGTCCCGCGCGTATTGATGATGAGGTAGCAGAAAAGATGCAACGTGCTACAGAGCTTGCATTTAAGGCGCTAAAACTAGATATCTATTCACGAGCAGACTTTTTGCTTGATGAAAATGGCGATATTTACTGCTTGGAAATAAACACCCTTCCCGGTATGACCGCTACCAGTCTTTTGCCACAAGAGGCAAAGGCGGCAGGCATTGAATACGGTGAGCTTTGCGAATTGATTATAAGTAAATCGTTGGAGCGTTACGGCGCTTAATTGGAGGACTATAAATGAAATCCATGTCTTTAAAGGAAATCGCATTAGCGGTTGACGGACGTTATTATGGTGATGAGTCAAAACTTGGCGAAAATGTTACAGGCGTTACCATTGATAGCAGAAAAATAGAATCAGGATATCTTTTTGTTCCTATTAAAGGCGAACGAGTTGACGGACACGATTTTATACCGTCAGTGATGGAAAGCGGTGCGCTTTGTACCTTTAGCGAAAAGCCGCTTGAAAACATTACGCACCCTTATATCTTGGTAGATTCTTGCAAGCAGGCGTTAAAAGATTTGGCAGAGCACTATCGCAAGGCGCTTGGTATAAAAGTGGTTGGCATTACAGGTAGCGTAGGCAAAACCAGTACAAAAGAAATGATAGCGTCGGTTTTGTCACAAAAATATAACGTGCTTAAAACTGCGGGCAATTTTAACAACGAAATAGGTCTACCGCTTACTATTTTTAATATTCGTGATGAACACGAGATTGCCGTGCTTGAGATGGGCATAAGTGATTTTGGCGAAATGCACCGCCTTACCAAAATGGCGCAACCTGACGTTTGCGTGATTACAAACATTGGTCTTTGTCACCTAGAAAATCTTGGTGACCGCGACGGCGTTTTAAAGGCCAAGACCGAAATGTTTGACTATATGCAATCGGGTGCCAAAATCATACTAAACGGTGACGACGATAAACTAATCACCGTAAAAGAAACTAAGGGGTCTAGTCCTAAATTCTTTGGTCTAGATAGTAACTTAGACGCTTTTGCCGATGGTATACGCAGTTTGTCCTTGAAAGGTACAGAGTGCAACATTCACCTAGGTGATAAATCGTTTACCACCATTATTCCTATCCCTGGTCATCACATGGTATATAACGCGCTGGCAGGCGCGCTTGTAGGACAGGAGTTAGGTCTTACTACTGATGAGATAAAAGCAGGTATAGAGGCGTTGGTTCCTGTGTCGGGTCGCAACAACTTGATAGAGACCGACTCTCTTATGATTATTGATGACTGTTACAACGCAAACCCAATCTCCACCAAAGCATCGCTTGACGTGCTAAGCATGGCGGATAGTCGCAGGGTTGCAGTGCTTGGTGATATGTTTGAACTGGGTGAAAATGAAAAGCAACTTCATTTTGGAGTGGGCGAACACGCGGCAAAGAAAAATATTGACCTTGTAATTTGTATAGGCGCGCTTTCTACCAACACCGCATGCGGCGCTGAAACTGGTAGTGCCAAGGTTTTGCGTTTTGCTACAAAGGCAGAATTTTTATCGCAAGCCAAAAACATTTTGCAAAAGGGCGATGCAGTGCTTGTAAAGGCGTCTAATGGTATGGCGTTTAAAGAAATTGTAGAAAATTTGCAACAACTTAAACTTTAATTAAAAGAGGCTTAAAATTACAGTTTTAAGCCTCTTTTTAAGAAATGGAAATATTATGTACAACAAGGTTTACGTAGAAATTACAAATATTTGCAATATGAATTGTTCTTTTTGCCACGGTCACTCACGCGCACCAAGGCAAATGAGTAAACAAGAGTTTGCTACTGTTTTAGACAAGCTTAAAGACCAAACAAAATATATCTATTATCATCTAATGGGCGAACCGCTTACGCATCCGTTGCTTTTTGAGTTTGTTAAAATGGCAAACGAGCAGGGATACAAATCAATAATCACTACCAATGGTACGCTTTTAATCAGACGGCAGGAAGAAATTTTATTATCAAATATACATAAAATAAACGTATCGTTACATAGTTTTGAAAAAGAAGCAAATGATGATTTTATCGATTGCGTTACTAATCTTGCCGACTTTGCTCAAAAAGCCGCTGACAAAGGCATTATAATTGTTTTTCGCCTTTGGAACAAGGGGTACGACAATGGTAAAAACGATATAATATATGAACTGTTAAAACAAAATATTTCGGGCGAATGGGCGCAAAACACTCGCGGTATCAGAATAAGAGATAAAATTCACATAGAATACGGCGAGCGTTTTGAGTGGCCCGATATAAAATTGCAAACAAAAGGCGAAAAATTTTCTTGCTATGCGCTCCGCAACCAATTTGGCATACTTGTTGACGGTACGGTAGTGCCATGTTGTCTTGACAGCGACGGTAACATCAATTTGGGCAACGTATTTACCCAAGACTTAAACACAATACTAAACTCTAAAAGGGCTACTGACATTGTCGATAACTTTAAGTGTGGTAAAGCGAGTGAAGATTTGTGTAAAAGATGCGGTTACGCGCAAAGATTTGTATAATAAAAAATCCTCTCGAATCGAGAGGATTTTTTGCGTTATCTTATTACTGTTATATAATTTTTTGAAACGTAACCTGTCATTATGTAATCGCCGTAACTTATTCTTATTTTAAGCCATATAGGATTTTCAACATCGCCCGTTTGTATTTCTTCCAAGATTGTAACAGGCGCGCCTGCGGCAGGTCTTACAAAACTTAGTTTGTCAAGGGGATTTATGGCGATAAGTTCATACTGTGTGCCTGTACCTTGACGTACGTTTAACCACGACTGCGGTTCAACCGATACAAAACCGATTTTGTAACTTTTGTTTTCTTCGATATAACCGTAACCCGGAATCATAATTTGGTTGGGTTGGTCACCGTAGTCTATGTCGCTATCGACCATCCATTGATGACCAAACAACTGATAAGCGTCAAAAATTACAACCGCGTTTTTCTGAAGACAGGTATTAAAAGATGAGAAAAACGTTGAAATGGCGGTAGCGTCTTTTTGCGCGTTGGTGTAACCTATACTGTTTTGCGATAGAGTTTGATTGTTGTTATTTGAATCGTATCGGTTAATAGAATAAGAATACGCGTACGCATTACCCAATGCGCCTTGACTTGGAGATATGGCCTGCTTGTACGAGAGGAAACTTGTTTTGCCCATATAATCCACCAAATATAGCGCGTTATTTGTTAAAACTTTGGTGTCAAAGCAGTGAGGGGAATCACTGTTAAAGGTTATTAAAAGCATTTGCCATACTTCGTCTTTTTTGCAAATACAAAGAAGTTCTTCGCCGTCTGTGTCTGCGACGTCTGCTATCTTAAAGAACATATCGCTATAACCTTTTGCGCGGTAGTGGTCTTTAAGAACAGAGAATAACGATGATTTCTCTTTTGATGAAAGTTCGCCAATATTTTCTATTTTAGAGGGTATAAACAACTCGCGACCTCCAAACGAAAGGGAAAATTCGTTTAAAGATATGTTAGCGGCATCGCCCGAAAACTCGTTAAGAGTAGCGTACGCCGAAACTTTAAGTTCGGATTCTTGCTCGTCTATAACAATAAAAACGGTTCGCTTATTGTTGAAATTGTAATTTTGTTCGCCGTAGAGCAGGTCAAGATTTTGGGTGTTGTTTGCAAAGTCGTCAACCCATGAAGTAAGGAAATTGCTCACTACAAAAACAACTTCATCCTGCCCGTCGTCATCAATGTCTGCCGTGGCGGTAGAAGGTTCGGTATACTGATTTGCAAGATGCTCGTTAAGTTTTTGTGTGATTTGGTCTTTGTAATTTTTGTTCAAGGTTAAAGAAGTGAATTTTTGCGCGCGTCCGTTATATTCGGTAAGCTCTATAGCATCAATTTCTTCTTTCGAGATTTGCGCGCCGCTTTCGGCTGAGAAGTAACTTGTTGCGTTGGTGTCGGCGCTGTATTCTTCTTTATATACGGCAACGTATTCGCTACCTGTCCACTTGTTGTAAGTGCGAGCGTAATCGGTGCCCGAAGCGCCTGCGACATAAAAGGTTAAATATAGCGCGCCGTCTTTATCGACAAAAAATTCGTTATAAGTGACTCCTGCAACAATTTGAGCGTCTTTGGTGGTTGTGTCAAACACCAACTGACTTACTCCATCACCGTAGAATAATTCTTGTGTGCCATCAGCGTCGATATCATTTACATATAAAATTTTAGAATCGTTTGTTAAACCTACGTCTGCGGAAAGCGCTGCAGAAAGCGCCGCGATTTCGATTTTGTTTAGCGAAGAGTTAAGTTCTTCCTCGCTCATCTCTTTTTTTAACTTACCTGTAATACTTGACAGGTCAAAATCTTTAAGGTTAAAACCTTCGTTGCTTGAAACACCCGGTATGCAGGCGCAACCGTTAAAAAAGAGTGCAACTGCAACAATAATACAACATAACCATTTTGCCTTTTTCACATTATTCTCCCCTTTTTTAGTTTTAGACTAACTTTATTTATATAATACAACAAAAAATCGATTAATGCAAGTATGTGTATAGCAAACCTTTTTACCATTTTAATCTCTTGAAATCTTAAAATAAATGGTTTATAATAGCAATATGTTATTTCATATTTTAGGAGATGAAAATGGAACGTTTTTTTAAACTTAAAGAACGCGGCACTTCGGTAAAGACCGAGTTTATTGCCGGTATGACCACGTTTTTTTCGATGGTTTATATTCTGATGGTTAATGCAAATATGTTTGCCAACCCATTTGATGACGGCAGCAATCCGTTGGGCGTGTCTTACAACGCAATTTATATTGCTACAGCAATATCGGCAGTTGTGGGCACCATGCTTGTAGGTTTGCTTGCCAATTTACCACTCGCGCAAGCAAGCGGTATGGGTCTTAACGCGTTTTTTGTATATACCGTTTGTATTGGATTTGGTCTTTCTTATGCCAACGCGTTGGTTCTTATTTTGGCAGAGGGCATTATTTTTATACTGCTTACTGTAACGGGCCTTCGCAAAAAGATTTTTGACTCGTTGCCAAAAGCCGTAAGGGTTGCGATTCCGTCGGGAATAGGTTTGTTCATTGCTCTTTTAGGTTTGCAAAATGCAGGCATAGTAGTTGATAACAAATCCACTTTGGTGGACTTAGGGTCCTTTAATTTGTTAAACACCGATAACTCTTGGGGCAGTATTATGCCTATGGTGGTTACAATTTGCACATTGCTTGCGATTGTTATTATGAGTCATAAAAAAATTCGCGGCGCAGTGCTTATAGGAATGCTTGGCGGTATGGTAATGTATTACTTGCTGGGATTTACCGTCGACGGTTTTTATACTTCACTCGCTAAAGAAATTAATATTATTAGTCCTGTCGAGGCGTTTAAAGAGTTTGGTTCACAGTCATTCTTTAAGGTGTTTACAGAGGGTTTTGATTTTTCGGCTTATTCTCAAAAACATGGTAATGCAAATTTAATACTTACCATTATTACAACCGCTCTTGCGTTTTGTATGGTTGATATGTTTGATACTCTCGGCACGCTTTACGCCGCTTGTGAGCGCGCAGATTTGCTTGACGAAAAGGGCGAACCTATAAATATGAATCGTGGTATGCTTTCTGATGCGATTGCTACGTCGGTGGGTTCAATTTGCGGCACGTCTACCGTTACTACATTTAGCGAAGTAAACGCAGGTGTCGCAGCGGGTGGCAGAACAGGACTTACGTCAATCTTTTGCGGTGTATTTTTCTTTATAGCGATGTTTTTAAGTCCTATTGCGCAACTTGTACCATCTTGCGCTACGGCAGCGGTGCTTATTTACGTTGGTATTCTTATGATGGCGTCGATTAAAAATGTTGAGTGGTACGATTTTAAGGTATCTGTTCCTGCATTTTTAACGCTTGCCGTAATGCCGTTTACATATAATATTTCTTATGGCATTGCTTTTGGTCTTATTTCTTACATAGTTATTAGCGTATTTTGTGGTGATTTTAAAAAGATTAAGTTAAGTTCGTGGATTATTGCATTACTGTTTATTGCAATGTTGCTTTTAACACATTAAACAAAAAACCTTCAAGAAAATTCTTGAAGGTTTTTTATATATATGATTGAATTAAAGTTGATTTTATGATACAATATAACTAATAGTATAAATTGGTTTTATATTAAGCGAAGGAGAAGGTTAATGAAATCATTAAAATTTAAAAATATAATTAGTTTGGTCTTGGCAATCGTTATGATTGTGGGCGCAATTTCAGGTGTGAACACAAGCGCTCAAATCAAGGTATCTGCCGAAAACACCGTCGAGAGCGTTACGGTTTGGAGCGGTAATGCCGCAAGTAGTTTTGCTAACGGTAGCGGTACGCAAGAAGACCCCTACATAATAGAAACTGCCGACCAACTTTACCTTGCTTTAACTCAAATTACCGATACTACCAACAGTGTCGCAGGCGGTAAACAGACAAGCAAGATTTTAAAGCAAGGATCATCAACAGAATATGTTCCTGTTTATTCGCCTAATTATTATAAAGTGTCTGATTATGTGAGCAAAATCTACCTTAACGATATTGTGGGCAGTGAAACACTTGAAGGAATAAAAGTTTTTGTAAACGGTTCTACAAAAAAAGTATGGAATCCAAACACAGCGTTTGTAGGTAACCTTGACGGTAACGGAGTTACTGTTTACGGTATGTATAGTTCTAACGGTAAGGGTTTTGTTGGCAAACTTGACGGCACCGCAACTATAAAAAACTTTAATTTTGACTCTTGTTATTCTTCAAGTACGGGTAACGCGGCAATCGTTACAACACTTTTGGGTAGTTATGCCAATGACTCAACAATTCATACCATTGCCAATATTTCTGTTCGCAATTCGTTTATAGCATCTACCCGTAATATTACCGTTACGCAAAGAACCGACAACACTATGTATAATCATAATCCCGGCGCTGCAGGTATTGTTTCAACAACCTCAACCTGTGAAAATCTTATTATCAGCAACTGCCTTTTTGACGGCGTATCTTGTGAAAGAATAGTTTCAAGCACCGACGGTGTAACGTCTAATATGATTGGCGCTATCATAAGCGGCGGCAACAGTATGAACAATGTCGAAATAAACAACTGCGTAGCATTGGGCGCGCCTGTGGTTGACGAGGTTTGTGTTGACGATAAAGAGGTATGGTACAGTCGATACGGCAACGGATTTCAGGTTTTCTTTAACAATAGTTATAGCACTGTAACCACACAAATTAACACAAAATATCCGGACAAGTACAATAAACTGCTTAATATAACACGTGTAGAAACAAAAAATGAATATATCGTATCCGATATGCCGGGACTTAACTGGCGTGATTGTTGGCAACTTGTTACGGTATATGATAACACAACACGCGTAATCCCAATGCCAAAAATCAACTCCAACAACATTGATTCTTCGGCATCGTATGCAAAAATGATAGCGGCGCAAAACAACAATGGCGGCGCATACAACATATATGGCGGCGCGTATTATCGTGGCACGTACGGTATGTATTACGACCTTCAAGGTTCAGGAACTGAAGAAGATCCATATCTTATTTCAAACGCGTTCCAGCTTGCGCGCGCAATCGCATCGGGCGGTGTCAACGTTTATAACAAGTTGTACTATAAACTAACCTGTGATATCGATGCTTCTGAAGGCGCTTGGATTACACAAGACGCTATAAACGTAAATAACGATATAAGATACAAATACATTCCTTTTAGCGGTGTTTTGGACGGCGACGGTCACGTAGTTACAAACCTTTATGTTGGTGACGACCAGTCGGTAGGTTTAATTCCCGTGCTCGCAAAAGACGGCGTTGTAAAAAATATTCATATTCGTGACGGATATTTTATATCGGGTTCACAGTATGCAGGCGCTATCGTAGGTGAAACGCAGCAAGGCGCAACAATTATAGGTTGCTCGGCAGAAAACACAGTAGTTGCAAGCGCTAAAACCGATTCGCATATCGTGGGCAATGCGCTTGGCAGTATCAAGAACGCTTATTACATAGCAACCCAAGATTCTACCGTAACTAAAAAGGTTGAGTATTACGATGCTAACGGTAATAAGGGCGATATTGACGTATCAAAAAACAGTGACGTATGGTATTTAGGCGGCAAAAACGGTAGCACACCACGACTTAAAAATCAGGTTGTAGCAAGCCAATTTGCCGACATTAACGGCGACGGTGTGTCCGATACGTATGATGCGACCGACCTTGTTGCTTTACGTCGCAACGTGTTACGCGTACCAGAATATGAGAATATATATGGCGACATTAATCGCGATGGCGAGATAAATATTACCGATATTGCCGTTTTAAGCCGCATAATTATTGGCGATTACGATAAGATTTATGATGGTTTTTGGCAAAATGCAAATCTTGGTAAAATAAAGATTTATTATGGCGAAAACGACAACTATGACGCGGCTCGCCGATTAGAGATTTATCTTGAAAGTCAGTTACCAAACGTAGATATTAAAAAGGTTGTAAGCGCTAACAAAACTGTAACAGGCACAAAAAGTGACAGTAGCGCAGTTTACGTTCACGCAAACGATAGCACAGGTACGCCTACGGGTGAACTTGAAATTATAGTTGGCAACATCGAAAATTATAGCGATTATGCGTCAAACTCTCTTGCTACAAACGATTACGCTATAACCTATAACGAAAGTACGGGTGTGCTTTGGTTTAAGGGTGGAAGTTTTACAGGTGTAGAACAGGCAGTAATTGATTTTATAACTAATTCAAATGAAAAAACAAGCAGTATTTATACTGTTGATAATGCTACCCTTGCGCCTGAAAAATGGGCAAAAACCGTAATGGTTGATACCAACTACGACGGCGTAGCCGATACGCAAAAGGTTATGTACTACGCTTGGGGCGATGAGTTTGACGGAGTAGAAGACGCAGGCGAAGGTGAAAATTCATTACTTAATCTTGATATTTGGAACCATCAAAGAATGCGAACCGAAACCGAAGCGGGCAAGAGCGGTAACTATAACAATGTTGAATCGGTTAACGAAAAAGAACTTAGTAAGCTTTATTGGGTAGAGGATGGTAAACTTACCATTACTCGTGGTGTCAAGGCAAGTCACGCGACTGCCGAAACCGACAGCTTAGGTTACGTACGACTTTATGAGCAAGAAGGTTCTACTGCATTTAGCGATTCTATAGACGACGAAGATGTTATTGCAAATCCGGGTCTTATTAAGGCAAATCACTCAATGCTCTGGAAACAAGGTTATGCCGAGATGTACGGCAGCTTGCCGTCCGACGGTCATGTGTTTGCATCCTGGTGGATGCTGGGTCACGGTTCGTTGAATAACTATGCTATGGACGAAACCCTTTATGCCAAGGTTTATAAGCGTAACAACACAGGGGCATACGCTTATGACGGCACGTCAACATGGCCTGAATCTACCGACCCCACAACCTATAAATATCAAGTGCCTACCAACTATTTTGAAATAGATATTTGGGAACTTATGCAAAACCCAAGTCTTAATTATACCAATTTAAGAAAGACCAAGACTACGGGTACTTATGAGCATCGTTTGTATCTTAATGTGCATAAATTCTATTCGGTTGGCGCAAGAAATCAAGCAACGGTTAACGTAATTGACTGGGATAATCCCGGCACACCACGCGCAGTTATGCAAAAGGATTATTTTGGTTCTAAGGAATATTACTTTAGTACAAGCGCTAAATATCACGACTTTACCGATGGTTCAACTACCAGATATACAAAAGATTTTTTGGGTCGTGTTACCGCTAACTACAAAGAATCATTGCAAAAACAACTTACAGCGCCACGTCGTTACGGTTTCTATTGGAGCACAAACGGTGTAGATAAGTTTAACTTTACACTTTATATCTATGACCTTAACGGTGACGGTATTGAAGACGATAACGCGATTCTTGGCACAAGCGATATGACATACAATACCGACAGTGGCAAGAAACCAAGTGATTACGACTGTGTTGACGATGCCGAGGTTGCAAACCAGTATATGTACTTCCTTATTGATAACATACTTTATACTTCAAATCCAAATCATAATAACTCTACAAGTGATAATGCGGTTATGCATACCGATATGTTGGTTAACAACGGTACTGCGGCAAATCCCGACAAAATCACCCTTGAGTATGATTATTTAAGAGTTTATCAGTATGACGGCAGACGCGATATTATCACTCGCGAAACCGAAAGCTTTAATAACGGCAACCACTTTGGTTATTAATAGAAGTAAACAGCAAAAAATAGCACTCC
>JAFYQN010000164.1 GCA_017559885.1 Clostridia bacterium | reverse complement strand
TACAAATTACAGTTGGTTCTTCTACGTTAGAAAAATATTCAACAAGTTCTTTAAAGGCGTTATCGCTTGCTTTTACAAGTGATAAATACTTACTTGATTTGTTATAATATTTACTTGCAGAAGTAATTTCAATACATTCGTCAAAGTTTGAAGCCGCTTTTGAATAACCACCATGGTTTTGCATAGTTACGTTAAACATAAAGTAAGGTTTAGATTTATCACGGTTTTCAAAATCTTTAATTATAACGTCGTAGTTATAATCATCGCTTACATATTGACGCAAAAGCATATTTGTACGGTCAGGGTAATAGGTGTTTATAAGCGATTGCAAATATTCAGCGTCGCCACCGTTTTTGGTGTAGTCGTCAAGAATAGATACGTCGATTAGATTTTCAAGAAAATCAAATTTATTAAAGCCCAAGTTCTCGTAAACGCTAACACGGTTCCAACCGGTTGAATAATAGGGGTGGAATGCCCAAGAAGAATATCCTTGACCCTCAAGAGTAGATACGAGAGAAGCGATAGGATTTTTAATGTAAAGCATATACGCGTTACTGCCCGATGGTAAAAATGCCGTTGAATGACCTGTTAAAAATTCGAACTCGGTGTTAGACGTACCTGCGCCTATAACAGGAACATAAAGATTACCCTTAATGGTGTTTTCGGTAAGACTATGCATAAACGGCATATAATCTTCGTTGGTGGTAAATTCGCCTAAAACACTTAAATCGGACAACGATTCATTCATTATGCATATAATGTTTGGTTCGTTACCGGTTGGTTCAATAACGGTTGATTCATCTTCGTCAACCGTGCTTGAAACATAATCTCCAACCGAATTGGCATCGTAACCGCTTGGTTCTGACATATATAAATATTTTGTATTACAGAAAAAACTAAACACAAATCCATAGTTGCGATAACCACGAGACTGATTCCAAAAGTCGGGTTTTACACCTGCATCGGCAAATATAGACGTGAAATAAAATAGGCACATCAGGCAAGCAAAGAAAGTACCCATAAACGTACGTGAAACGATTTTTGTTATTAGGTTATACTTTGGTGTCTTCATCTTTACTGCTACGGCAACTATAAAAATAAATAGAAGCGTACCAATAATTATAATGTGAGTAGGGGTGTAGTTATATGTGTTTGCAACACCTGCCGCAGTTGTAATGCTTAAAAAGTCCATTGGTATAAACGGTGTACTACGGAAACTAACAATATAACTATGCGCAAGCGCCATACCGTAACAAACAACGTTTGTCACAAGAAGCGATACTCTAAAACTGCCGCATAACGTGAAAATTAAAAATTGGAAAAGCAATATAACGATATAGTTGGCATAAAATCCCAAATAGGTCATATCGTAAATAAAAATATTGTTAAGACATTCGGTCATAGTCATAGTAACTATAGGCATAAGGAAAAAGAGAATAAAATGCCAAAACTTATCGATCGATCGATATTTTAACTTTATGTTATGCGCAATATATAAACCAATTATAAATGGAGCGACAAGCGCAAACGCAAGGAACCACCACCTTGCATCCGATACAAGTTTTGTAAATCTGCCGTTAAAAATAATAACGATAAGTAAAAGAACACCTGTAACAACAGCACCAAAGATTTTTGATTTTTTTGTGCTTGTGATTTCAAAATGTTCTTGAACAAAGCCCTTTACAGCAGAATAAACTTTTTTGGAAATGTTAATTATAAAATTAATTATTTTATCATTAGGTGTGGTTGATTCTATATCTGCGGCATTAAAATCGTTTTGCATAAGTGCCATTGGAATTATTTCTAATTCTAATGCAACAAAAATTAAATATATGATTTCATTACCCAAAACAGGCCATCCGCGTTTTTCAAACTCGATTCGCATGGTCTTTCCGCGTGTAAACCACCAATACAAAGGGTAGATTGGAAGAAAAACAAAGCAAAGTGTTTCAACAAGGATACTTGAAGTATCGCCTTTAATTGCTCTTATGTTTTTTACCATCATGTATTTCCAATATAGGTAATATAGACCTAAAGTAACAATAGACAAGAGAATACATTTTCCAATTTCTCTTTTGTTAATCTGCACCATATAAAAGTGTCCTTCCTTTTTTTACGAAAATATAATATGGGTAAATACGATTGTGAATTTATATCATTAATTATGTTTACTTAAAAAAGAGTAAACAACATCAGTTTGCATTATAACACTTTTTGCATAAAAAAACAAGATTTATTTATGTTAATAAATAATCAATTATAATTATAAATTTTGTTACAAAGCGTATAAAAAAACAACCCTGCATAAGCAGGATTGTTTTAATAAATTTATTACTGTTATTTGTTAAGCGATTTTAGTATTTCGTTGTTTTGGCACACTATGTGACCGATACCGTAAATAGGGAAGAATAAACAGGCCGCTACAACCGTGAAAACTATTACGATAAGCAAACCCAAAGTTGCCGAAAGGGCAGTTTTGGTAAACAAGAAGAATGCCGCGGCAAAACCAACCATAATAACCGCAAATGAAATTAAAAACGAAATCGCCTTAATAACATTGCCAAGATTTTTATATAGACCGTTTGTATATGCTGCTATAGGGTCTTTTTTTGCTCTGAACTGTTCGGAAGTAGAACTTATATCTTCTACCTCGGTAAGCGGAATTTTGTTTTCTTCGGACATGACATATCCTCCTAATTAGTTATATACACTTAACACCAATAGTAAGTTTTTCGCCGTTGATATCCCATTCTTTATTATAACCATCAATATCGCCGGCAGTAATAGAATCTGCCAAGGTGTCGCCTGCAATTTCGCTTGAAAGTTTATTTGCAATGGCAACAACCTTTTCGCTACCGTTCATTGTAACAATAATATGGTCGGTTACGTTAAAGCCGGCTTCTTTACGCATAGTTTGAATTTTGCTAACAATCTCACGTACAAAGCCCTCTTCGATAAGTTCTTCGGTAAGTGTTGTATCAAGCGCAACAGTAACACCGTGGTCACTAACAGTAAAGAAACCTTCTTTTTGTTTTGCTTCAATGAGTAAATCTTCGGTTGCGAGTGTTACGTCGCCTGAAGCAAGGTTTAATGTGATTGCGCCGTTTTGGTCAAGTTCTGCCTTAGCGGCATTGCCGTCAAGCTCACTAAGAGCGGTACGGATTTCGCCAAGTTGCTTACCATACTTTGGACCAACAGTCTTAAGTTGTGGTTTAAAGCTGTATGATACAAGGTTATCAACTTCGTTTGTGAAGTCTACAGACTTGATATTGAGCTCTTCTTTGATAATATCTGCGTAGAAATTATCAAGTGGAGTATCGCACTTAACGTACATAGTATTAAGTGGTTGACGATTCTTTATAGCAGAGCCGTTACGAGCGCTACGGCCAAGAACAACTATCTCAAGAACGCTTTCCATATTTGCTTCGAGTTTTTCGTCGATTGCGGCCTCATCAACAACAGGGAAGTCGCAAAGGTGAATACTCTCAGGAGCGTTCTTATCAACGTTGCGAACAAGGTTTTGATAAATACTTTCTGCCATAAATGGAATCATTGGAGCTGCTGCTTTTGCAGTTGTTACAAGAGCGTTGTAAAGCACGAGGTATGCGGTTTCTTTATCGGGAGTCATACCCTGTACCCAATATCTTTCACGACCGCGACGAACATACCAGTTACTCATTTCGTCAACGAATTCTTGCAAAGCGCGAGCGGCTTCAGGAATACGATAGTTACTGAGGTTTTCGTCAACTGCCTTTACCATTGAATTAAGTTTTGAAATAAGCCATTTATCCATAACCGTAAGGTTATCGGGGTTAAGGGTGTGAGCAGTTGGGTCAAATTTATCGATGTTTGCATAAAGCACGTAGAACGCGTATGTGTTCCAAAGTGTGCCCATAAATTTACGTTGACCCTCAACTACTGCTTTGCCGTGGAAACGGTTAGGAAGCCAAGGTGCAGAGTTGGTGTAGAAATACCAGCGAATAGCGTCAGCGCCGTAACTTTCGAGCGCGTCAAATGGGTCAACTGCGTTGCCCTTTGACTTGGACATCTTTTGACCATTTTCGTCTTGAACGTGACCTAAAACGATTACGTTTTTATAAGGAGCTTTGTTGAAGATAAGGGTTGAAATTGCCATAAGTGAATAGAACCAACCACGTGTCTGGTCAACCGCTTCTGAAATAAAGTCAGCAGGGAACTGTGACTCAAACAAATCCTTGTTTTCAAATGGATAGTGGTGTTGAGCAAAAGGCATAGCGCCTGAGTCAAACCAACAGTCGATAACTTCGGGTACGCGGTGCATATCTTTGCCACAGTGAGGACATTTAATTGTAACTTCATCAATATAAGGACGGTGAAGTTCAATATCATCGGGGCAGTTGTCAGACATTGATTTGAGTTCTTCAATACTACCTATTGAGTGCATGTGACCGCAGTCACAAGTCCAAATGTTAAGTGGTGTACCCCAATAACGGTTACGTGAAATACCCCAGTCTTGTACGTTCTTAAGCCAGTCGCCAAAACGACCCTTACCAATGCTTTCAGGAATCCAGTTAACAGTATCGTTGTTACGAATAAGGTCATCTTTAACAGCGGTCATTTTGATAAACCAAGACTCACGAGCGTAATAGATAAGTGGAGTATCACAACGCCAACAATGTGGATAGTCGTGTTCGAACTTTGGAGCATCAAAAAGAAGTCCTGCTTTTTCAAGGTCAACGAGTACCATCGGGTCTGCTTTTTTAACAAATACGCCGGCATATGGAGTCTCAGCTGTAAGGTTGCCTTGACCGTCAACAAATTGAACAAAAGGTAGGTCATAACGACGACCAACTTTTGCGTCGTCTTCACCAAAAGCAGGAGCAATATGAACAATACCTGTACCATCGGTCATTGTAACGTAGCTGTCACAAGTGATAAAGTGACCCTTTTTGTTTTGCTTTTCGCAAACAGGCTTTACGTAATCAAAAAGTGGTTCATATTCTTTGTATTCAAGTTCTGCGCCTTTGTAGCTTTCGAGAATTTCATAAGCGGCAGTATCTTCGGTTGCAAGGCGGCCGAGCACCTTGTCAAGTAGCGCCTCTGCCATATAGTAGGTGTAACCGTCAGCGGCTTTAACGCGGCAGTAGGTTTCGTCAGGGTTTACGCAAAGAGCCACGTTTGATGGAAGTGTCCAAGGAGTTGTGGTCCAAGCAAGGAAGTAAGCGTCTTCGCCGACTACCTTAAAGCGAACAACCGCGCTACGTTCTTTTACGTTTTTATAACCTTGTGCTACTTCGTGAGAAGAAAGAGGTGTTCCGCAACGTGGGCAGTAAGGAACAATCTTAAAGCCCTTGTAAAGTAAACCTTTATCAAATATTTGTTTTAGAGCCCACCATTCCGACTCAATAAAGTTATTGTCGTAGGTAACGTATGGGTTATCCATATCTGCCCAGAAACCAACGGTTTTTGAGAAATCTTCCCACATACCCTTGTATTTCCAAACGCTTTCTTTACAGTGACCGATAAATGGGTCAAGACCGTATTCTTCAATTTGTTCTTTGCCGTCAAGACCTAAAAGTTTTTCAACTTCAAGTTCAACAGGAAGACCATGAGTATCCCAACCGGCTTTTCTTGGTACCATGCAACCCTTCATTGTTTGGTAACGAGGAATCATATCCTTGATAACACGGGTAAGCACGTGACCGATGTGTGGTTTACCATTTGCGGTAGGAGGACCGTCATAAAAAACGTAAGGTGCGCCTTGCGCCTTTGTTTCAATACTCTTTTCAAAGATTTTGTTGTCATCCCAAAACTGTTTAATTTTCTTTTCTTGCTCTACAAAATTAAGATTTGGAGAGATGTTGTCGTACATAGAAACAATCCTTTCAAAAATAAAATCCCCGTCCATAATAGGACGAGGATGAAAAATTACATCTCGTGTTTTACCACCTATTAGAACGGACTTAAATATCCGCGCTCCCTATAACGGTGGAGATAACCGTCTTACGCTAATTGTAGGCAAAAAGCCAAACTTTCACGCAGAAGCTCGGAAGTGATATTCACGTGTTTTCATACCGTTGACCTTGCACCATCGTCAACTCGCTTGTAGATATGTTTAAAAAACACGTTACTGTCTTCGTCACAGCTTTTACCGAGCATAATATTAACACAAAATATTATAAAAATCAATAGTTAACTGACTAAAAATATTTTTTAAGATAAAAATATATAATAAGGGAGTGTTA
>JAFYQN010000163.1 GCA_017559885.1 Clostridia bacterium | reverse complement strand
CTCGCTCCAAGTGGAATTACGGTTAACTGTAGTGCGCCAGGTCTTATTGAAACGTCTATGAACTCTAATATTAGTGTTGAAGATTTAAACGCTTTTGTTGAAGATATTCCACTCGGTCGTATGGGCAATGCCGACGAAATTGCCGAAGCCGCATTATTCCTTGCATCCGAAGGTGCTGATTACATAACAGGACAAGTACTTGGTGTAAACGGCGGATATGTTGTGTAACGGTATAACTAATCATAAATTAATACAATAAAAAAGACAGGATAAAATCCTGTCTTTTTTGTTAATCAGATATTTCCGCAATTGTTACACCGTTTTCGCCTTCGCCAAAAAGTCCTACGCGGAAGGTTTTAATGTTGCGATGGTGGCGTAGGTGCGATTGTACGTTCTTACGAAGCGTTCCTGTGCCTTTTCCGTGAATAATGGTAATTGTACCTATTCCTGCCAAAACTGCCTCATCAATGTATTTATCAAGCTCTAAGAGCGCTTCATCGGTAGCAAGACCGCGAATATCAATTTCGCCCGATAAATTTCGCTCGGCGCGTGACATAATTCCTGTTACATTGCGTTTTTTAGGCGCTTCTGTAGATGGAGCGTTTGATTTTTTAAGTTTACAATCCTGGAATTCTACCCACATTTTCATAGAACCCGACATAACGTAAAGTCGTTTTTTATCGGCTTCTACTTTAACGACGGTGGCATCGCGGTTAAAACTTTTTAAAATTACAATATCGCCAATATTAGGCGCTTTTTTAAGTCCTTCCCCTACCGAATTATCAACAACGGGATTTGCCTCGTTTTCCATATCGCCAAGAGTTGATTTAAAATCTCTACGCGCTTGTGTCACGTTTTGCGCCGCGTTTTCAGCGTTGAGTTGTTTTTTCATTTCTTCAAGCTCGTTAAGTAGTTGGCTTGATTTATAGCGTGTACTTTCAACAATTGCGCTTGCCTTTTCGCGAGCTTGTTCCATTATTTTGTCTTGTTTTAGTTTAAATTCGTGTTCGGCTTGTTCTACTCTTTTTTTGCTTTCGGCAACCTGAGCACGCATTTTTGACATCTCTCGACGGTCGCGTTCGGCGTCCTGTCGAGCTTTTTCAAGTGATGCTACAACATTTTCAAAACGTAAATCATCTTCGGTAAGCTGGTCGTTTGCAAGTGAAATAATATTTTCATTAAGACCTAAACGTTTTGAAATAGCAAATGCATTAGAGCGACCGGGTTGACCGATTATAAGATTATAGGTTGGTTTAAGCGTAGCTACGTCAAACTCGCAACTTGCGTTCTCTACCCTATCGGCATCCAAGGCGTATGCCTTAAGTTCGGGATAGTGTGTTGTAGTAGCTGTTTTAACACCTTTTTGTTGCAGTGTAATAAGAATTGCCTTAGCAAGCGCGGCGCCCTCAACGGGATCAGTACCTGCGCATAATTCATCAAATAAAACAAGTGAATTACTGTTGCAATCTTCTAAAATCGAGATAATATTCACCATGTGCGATGAAAAGGTTGAAAGTGATTGCTCAATACTTTGTTCATCACCAATATCGGCATATATTTTGTTAAATACTGCGATTTCACTATTATCGTCACAGGGTATCATAAGACCTGACATAGCCATCAGGCACATTAATCCCGACGTTTTAAGCGCAACAGTTTTACCGCCTGTATTTGGACCTGTAATAATAAGGGTGTCATAGTCACCGCCTAACGTCACCGTAATTGGCACCACAGACCTCCCGTTAATTAGTGGGTGTCTTGCTCGTTTAAGGTAAACAAAGCCGTTATCGTTGATTTTAGGCATTATGGCGCCCATTTTATAAGCAAGCTTGGCTTTTGCAAAGATTAAGTCGAGTTCTACAAGCGCATTATACGACTGTTTAATGCTATCGGCATAGTCAGCGCAAATGGCAGATAACTCAGCTAATATACGATTAATCTCATCCTGTTCTTTTGCTTTTAAAACGCGAATTTCATTATTAACCTCTACTACCGACATTGGTTCAATAAATAGCGTTGAACCACTTGAAGAAGTATCGTGAATAATACCCGAGATTTCTCCCTTATGCTCGGCTTTCAGAGGTACTACAAACCTACCGTCACGTTGCGTAATAATGGCATCTTGCAGGTATTTTGAAAGTTGTCCACGAACTATTTTATCAAGATTTTCGCGTATTTTTGCGCTTTTTGAGGTGATTTTACGGCGTATATCACACAATGCGCTTGAAGCTGTATCGGCAATTTCATCTTCACTTTTTATACAAAACGTAATTTTTTCTTCTAAAAATTTGTTGGGAACGAGCGCATTAAATAAATAATCGATAGATGTTTCTTTTTCGGCAGATGAATTATCGCGCCAAGCGCGTACTGAACGAATAACACGCAGTACGTTTGCAATTTTTAGCAATTCGCCCGGTGTGAGAGTCGCGCCCAAAGCCGCGCGTGAAAGTTGAGATGTAATATTTGTTGTTCCGCCAAATGACGGTGACGTAAATTTAGATATAAGCAAATACGCGGCCTCGGTTTGAGATAGGTCGCGTTTTACAATATTAATATCGGTTTGCGGCGCTATTTCAAGCGCCATATTGTACGCATCCTCACTTGAGCACTCACCTGCTAATTTTAATAAAATAGTGTCAAGCTCAAGTGTTTTTGCGTGTTTTAGAATATCGTATTTCATATAATTCCTCGTAAGAATTCTAAGGTAGTAAATTTATGTTCCGTTTGATATGTAATATATCTTTCAGATAGTTTTGACAGTTCTTTTGCGGCAGTTTCAGGTATTTCGAAAGAATAAAGTTGTTCGAATTTTGAATAAACAATATGCCTCATTGCCTGAAGTACCGTAAGTGTTATTGATACGCAGTTTTCTTTATAACAATCTTTGCAATAAAGCGTGCCGTCGTCGAGTTTAAAATACATAACCGTATCTTCAAATTTGCCGCAAGCATCACAAGCAACAATGTTTGGGGCGTATCCTGCAATAACCGCAACGCGAAGTTCGGTAATTGCTTTTATTAATTCAGGAGAGCGTTTGTTTTCGGTTAAAAAGTGTAACGAATTAAGTACAAGACGTAAAAACTCTTCCGACTCATTTTCGTATGGTCTAAAAACGTTGCAAAGTTCACAAAAATATTGCGCGACCGTAAGTGTTATTATATCACTGCCTGCGCCAAAAAACACCTTATTGATTGACGCTTCGTTTACTGTATATGTATCGCCTTTAAGTTCGAGTGAAAAGTTTGAAAAACTAAGCAAACTCGTAGCAGAGCCGCGCTTGCTTTTTATGCTTTTGACACCTCTAACAAAGGCGGTAATAACGCCCAAATCACGTGTGATTATGGTTATCATTCGGTCGTTATCCCTTATATTCGTTTCCTTTATCACAAGGCCATCGGTCGTAATACGCAGTATCTTCACCCCCGTAGAGTTGTTGCTTGGTTTTAGAACTTTTATATTTTAAATAATCTTTTGGATTACCCGTAATTAAAAATTTTAACCATTCTTTATTTGTTTGCATAACATCAACCTCCACAAAATTATTGTGGTTTTTTAAGGTTGTATTATGGTAGGTAATTTAAGTAAATTTTAGTTAAGATTGTCAAGACCAAATGTGTGTATAAGTCCTTGACGATTGCGCCAGTCTTCTTTTACCTTTACCCAAAGTTTTACCGATGCTTTAATACCAAAGAAATTTTCAATATCTTTTCGAGCGTATGTACCTATTTTTTTAAGCATTTCGCCGCCCTTGCCTATTATAATTCCTTTGTGAGAATCTTTTTCGCAGTATATTACAGCATCAACGTGTAAAACGGGTTCGCCGTTTACTGTGTCGGTTTCGTAAAACTTTTCAAGGTCAACCGCAACACCGTGAGGAACTTCTTTTGAAAGGCAACGAAGCAGTTTTTCACGAATCATTTCGGCAACCATTACCTTTTCGGGTTGGTCGGTAAAATCATCGCTTGCAAAGAAATGTGGTGATGGTTTTGCAAACTTATTAATTTCGGCAAGAAGTATATCAACGCCGTCGCCGCTTCTTGCCGAAAGCGGTATAACCGCTTCAAAATCATAAAGTTTTGCGTATGCGGTAATAATGCCAAATAACGCTTCTTTATCTTTAAGTAAATCAATTTTATTGATTACCAAAATGCATTTAAGTTTTTTCTGCCTTGCGTTTTCAAGTAATGCTAATTCCGCAGGTGGCAAATTTTCAAAATCAAGTTTAAAATCAGGACACGCATCAACAACAAGTACTGCGCCGTCAACGTCGCTCATACCATCTTTTACAGCTTTAATCATACTGTCGCCGAGTAGGTTGTGCGGTTTATGAAAACCGGGCGTATCAATAAAAACAAGTTGTGTATCATCGTTTGTTACAACACCCATAATTTTGGTTCGTGTAGTTTGTGGTTTGTCCGATACTATAGCAACCTTTTGACCAACGATTTTGTTAAGTAACGACGACTTACCAACGTTTGGTCTACCAATAATAGTTATAAATGCAGATTTTTGTTCCATAGCTTACACCTTTGTAATTTCAAGTCCTAATTTTTTAAGTATTACTTCTTCTTTTTCGCGCATAACGGTTTTTTCCATACCGCCGTTTACGTGGTCATAACCGAGCAAATGAAGCATTGAATGAACTGTTAAATACCCTATTTCACGACGCAGACCGTGACCGAAAAGATCGGCTTGCGCAAGCGCATGGTCAATGGAAATAACTACATCGCCAAGCATTTTATTACCTGTTTCGGGGTTGGTGTCATATACACCGTCTTCGCCAAGAGGAAATGATAAAACGTCGGTAGATTTATCTATATTTCTAAACTGATTGTTATATTCCCTTATTTGTTCATCGTTTACAAAAGTAACGTCGACCTCGGCGTTATCGGGGAAGTTTTCTTCAACAAGCGTTGCAACACATGCCTTACGTACAAGAAGTTTTGTACCAACGGGAATTTTTGTGTCATCTTGAGCGTTAGTAATATTTACTTTAACCTTCATTTTTTTCTCCGTTCCTTTCGTATGCGTTTATAATTTCCTGTACCAAGCGGTGACGAACAACGTCTTTTGCGCTAAGTTTGGTAATTGCAATATCGTCAATACCTTTTAGTATTTGGACTGCTTGTTTAAGACCCGATTTTTTATCACCCGGTAGGTCGATTTGGGTAACGTCACCCGTTACAACAGCTTTTGAATTAAAACCTAAACGGGTTAAAAACATTTTCATTTGTTCTTGTGTCGTATTTTGCGCTTCGTCAAGAATAATAAAACTGTCGTCCAGTGTGCGTCCGCGCATATAGGCAAGTGGGGCTACCTCTATATCGCCGCGTTCTTGACAACGTTGAAAATTTTCGGCTCCAAGCATATCGTAGAGCGCATCGTATAGCGGTCGCAGATATGGGTCAACTTTTTGTTGTAAGTCACCGGGTAAAAAGCCCAATTTTTCTCCTGCTTCAACGGCAGGACGAGTCAAAATGATGCGATTAACCTGTTTTGCACGAAAGGCATTAACTGCAAGCGCTACCGCAAGATAGGTTTTACCCGTACCTGCAGGACCTACACCAATTGTTATAGTGTTGTTTTTTATTGCTTCGACATATTTGCGTTGACCTAAAGTTTTCGGTTTTATGGGTTTGCCTTTTGCGGTTACACAAATACAATCGGCATTGGTAATACGTGAGATTTTATCGTCGTCATCATCGGCCACCATATTGATAACGTAATCAATGTTTTGCGATGTAATTGGCTCGCCTTTGTTTATAATTTCAAGCAGACAATTAATAGCGCGCGAAGCGTTAGATACGTTAACCGTTTCGCCAATAATTTTTAATTGACCCGAATGTGAGGTAATAGAAACGTTGTATTTATTTTCAAGCCGTTTAATGTTTTCATCGAGATTACCAAAAAGATTTACAAGTTGTTCTACACGCTCGATGTCGATAAGCAATTCCATAATTTTTAACTCCCAATATATCCGATTATATATTCTATATTATTATACACCAAATATATATTAAATGTCAATTTAAGTATCCATTAAAATTTCATCTTGTATGGCAATATTTTCTTCGCAATCATACGTAATTTTAAGTATTATACCTTTTGGTGTATTTATTATTACTTTTTGCGTTTCTAATGCGCTAATAAAATTATGACTTTTAACTTGTTTTTTTATTTCATTATATAGCATTTCTTCAAGTGCGTTGCTCTGATACGTGACCGACTTTTTATTTGTTATTTTATATTGTTCACAAGCGATATTAATTGGTATTTTTTTATTAAAT
>JAFYQN010000162.1 GCA_017559885.1 Clostridia bacterium | reverse complement strand
TGGGATTGATTTTACATTAAAAAATGAAAAAACAATTATTAAACTTACAAATGTAAAAATTATTGAATTATCGATTGTTTTATGATAATATAAATATGTATGACGATTTTTAAGTTAGAAAGTGATTGCAAGCAATGAGAGTTTTGGCAATAGGCGACGTTTGCGCGCCCGACGGTTGCGAATACGCTTTAAAAATGATACCTATTATAAAGCGTGAAGAAAAGATTGATTTAGTAATTGTAAACGGTGAAAATTCGGCTTTGGGCAACGGCATCACACCGCAAAGCGCCGATTTAATATTTGCGGCAGGCGCTGACGTTATAACGGGTGGCAATCATACCCTAAGGCGCCAAGAATTTCTTGACATGCTTGACAGTAATCCATTTGTTTTGCGACCACACAATTTAAAAGACGCAACAGTTGGCAGCGGATATTGTCTTTTTGATATGGGAAAATATAGCGCGGCGGTTATAAATCTTTCTGGGCATATATATCTTGAAAGGGCAAACGCCGACAATCCTTTTAAATATATTGACCATTTGATAGAAAAAGCCAAAAGCGACGGCGCAAAATTTATATTTGTAGATTTTCACGCTGAGGCAACAAGTGAAAAGCGCGCTTTGGGTTTTTATCTTGACGGTCGCGTTTCGGCGGTTTTTGGTACGCACACACACGTGCAAACTGCTGACGCGCAAATTTTACCAAAAGGCACGGGTTACATTACCGACCTTGGTATGACGGGCGTAATAAATTCTATACTTGGTGTAAAAAATGATATTATAATCAATCGCTTAAAGGATAATGATATGTCCCGTTTTGAACAAGCAACAGGCGAGTGTATGATTAACGGATGCATTTTTGACGTTGACGAAACAACAGGTCTTACAACGGCGGTTAAATTAATATATAGGTAGTTTTTATTTTTTATTTTTTCATTTTAAAGGCGGGTGACGGTATTGAAAAAACTTTTTTGTGTTTTAATAGTTTTTTGTTTAATTTTAAGTTTTACAGGTTGTAAAACCACAAGTGATATGGATAGCATTTCTATTGGCAGTACGCAAGCGCCGTCACAAACCACGGGTGGCAAAACGATAAGTTTGCTATATTCGTATAGCGACAGTTTTGACCCTTACACCGCAATTACATCTGCCAATCGCGAAATATCATCACTTTTGTATGAATGCCTTGTAAAGACAGATAATAACTTTGACGCAATATGCGTTCTTGCGCAATCGGTAGAAACAGTTGATAAACAATGCACTGTTAAACTGCGCGACACTACCTTTACCGACGGCAGTCGTGTTACGGCAGACGACGTTATATATTCGTACAATACGGCAAAAAACACTGCTCGCTACGCGTCAAACTTTTACGAGGTAACGTCGATTAGCGCTCTCGACTCAAAAACGGTTGTGTTTAAATTATCGCAAAACGACCCTTATTTTGAAAATTTGCTCAACTTCCCGATAATTAAATCGGGTACGTCGGGGCAACTCGACGCCGACGGTCGAGAAATTGCTCCCATAGGTTGCGGCAGATATTATCTTTCGCAAGACGGATTATCCCTAAAACTCAACCCATCTTACTTTGGCAAAAAGGGTGTTATCGAAACAATCAATCTTATCGACTCGCCCGACGCGTCATCTACATCGCACTACGTAGAGGTTGGCGCAACCGCCGTGTATTATACCGAGGGCGACAACATTGTACGTATGAGCGGTAAAAAAGCCGAGGTTAATCTTAACCGCTTTATATATATAGGTATAAACGGTTCTTACGGTTCATTACAAACAAAAGAGATGCGTTACGCTATATCTTCGGCGCTTGACCGAGAGGCAATTTGTCAAACGGCGTATTATAACAACGCTATGCCTGCTACGGGATTTTTTAACCCTTATTTTAAACCGACTCAGGCGCTTCAAACCATTGAAAATAAGCCCAACGTTAAAATAACTGTTGAAAATCTTTCCAAAATAGGATATAATAATATGAATTCTAATGGCTTTTACGCAAACAAGTCGGGTAACAACCCCACTTTTTCGTTGCTTGTGAATTCGGAAAACAGTTCGCGTGTTGCGGCGGCGCGCCTTGTTGCCGAGCAATGCAAATCGGCAGGCATTCAGATAAACGTTGTAGAATGTACCTACGCGCAGTATCTTGAAAGATTGTCCAGCGGCAGTTTTCAACTTTATATCGGCGAGGTTCAAGTCCTTAATAATATGGACTTTACCGCTCTTGTTACTCCAGGTGGCAGCGCCGCTTTTGGAGTTAAATCTCCACAAGCTGCCGAACCCGATAGCGAACCCGACGGCGAACAACCAATAGTTCAAAAAAATGCCTGCGAGCAAATACTTGCCACCTATCACAAAGGCGAGTGCGGTATAATTGACGTTGCAGGCACCCTGCTTACCGAAATGCCCCAAATTCCCCTTTGCTATTTAAACGGCGTGTTGTTTTACGACTCGCATATTAAGGGCGGCGTAAGCGCAAGCTCGAGCGATATTTATTTAAGTATTGAAAATTATGAATTTTAGGAGGATTTATTTATGATATCTTATGAAACCAGAACCGGCTCTATTTGCTTTACTGAAAACTTTTTAAGCAAACTTATCGGTCACGCGGTAACTTCCTGCTTTGGTGTTGTAGGTATGATGCCGCACAACCCTCGCCAACGTTTATTTGGCCTCGTTTCAAAAGAACCTGCCCTTGATACCGGTATAAAGGTAAGGGGCAACGCAGATTCTATCGACGTTGAAATTCATATAATGGTAACCTACGGTATGAACATTAGCGCTATTGCGGCAAGCATTACCGAAAAGGTTAAGTACGTAGTTGAAGATTCTACCGGTATTACCGTAAATAAGGTAACCGTAAAGGTAGACGGAATTAAGGAGTAATTATATTCTTTTCGTTTTATAGAAGGAGTGTTTATTTTTGTTTAGTGGTAATATTTTGCGCGACGCGATTATTTCGGCCGCAAACAATCTCGCAAATAATCGTAAACCCGTAGACGACCTAAACGTGTTCCCTGTTCCCGACGGCGATACAGGTACAAATATGTCTATGACCATGGCTAACGCCGTGCGTGAACTTGAAAAATACGACGGAGAAACTGCAGGCAAAATCGCGCAGGTAAATGCTTCGGCATTACTTCGCGGCGCACGCGGTAACTCGGGCGTTATTACATCGCTTTTGTTCCGTGGCTTTGCAAAAGGTATCGGCAGTGAAGAAACCGTAACTGCCGAAAATTTGGCATCCGCATTTGAACTTGGCGTTGCTTCGGCATATAAGGCGGTTATGAAACCGACCGAAGGTACAATTCTTACCGTTGCGCGCGTTGCAAGCGAAAAAGCTCGCGCCGCTTGTCTTTCAGGTAAAGACGCTCTTGGCGTTTTTGAAGCGGCAATCGACGGCGCAAAAGAAGCTCTTGCCGAAACACCCGAAATGTTGCCAATGCTTAAAAAAGCAGGCGTTGTTGACGCAGGCGGTCAAGGTTTTGTAATTATTCTTGAAGGTATGCTTTCGGTATTCCGTGACGGCGTTATTGTTGCATCAAACGACGGCGGCGCCGAAATTACCGACGACGAAGAAAACGATACTGCTCGTAATGCGGCAGGTGAATTTGAAACTGAAATCACCTTTACCTACTGCACCGAATTTATAGTAAAACGTGACAGCGAATGCGCAAAAGAACCAAGTGAACTTCGCGCATACCTCGAAACAATCGGCGACTGTGTTGTTGTGGTTGACGATGACGAAATTATTAAGGTTCACGTTCATACCGACCACCCGGGTAACGCTTTTGAAGAAGGTCTTACCTTTGGTTCGCTTACAAGTATGAAGGTTGAAAACATGCGCGACCAACACGAAAAGGCAAAACACGACGCTAAAAACGTTAAAAAAGCACCCGCGAAAACCGTTAAGAATGAAAAAATCGTATCGGTTGAAATCACAAAACCTGTTGGTTTCGTTTCGGTTTGCGCAGGCGACGGTATTGCTTCGCTCTTCCGCGACCTTGGTGTTGATACCATCGTTTCGGGCGGTCAAACAATGAACCCAAGTACCGACAACATTTTGCGCGCTATCGAAAACACACCGGCAGAAACTGTTTACGTGCTTCCTAATAACAAAAATATTATTATGGCGGCTGAGCAAGCCATCAGAATAAGTACCCGTAAGGTAATTGTTCTTCACACAAGAACTATACCGCAGGGTATTGCCGCTATGCTTAACTTTGACGAATCTCTTGAAGCCGACGCAAACGCTATCGCAATGCAAAAAGCGGCAGAAAAGATTGCTACCGGTCAGGTAACCTTTGCGGCGCGTGATTCTGACTTTGACGGTCACAAGATTAAAGAAGGCGAAATCATGGCCATGACAGGCGGTAAGATTTCGTACGTTGATACCGACGTTGAAAAAGCAACCTACAAACTTGTTAAATCTATGATTAAAAAGGATAGCGAGTTTGTAACCGTAATTTACGGTCAGGATATTACCTACCCTCAGGCAAAATCGCTTGAAAAGTTGCTTAACACCAAACTTGGCGACAAGGTAGAAATTACCTTTGTAAACGGCGGCCAACCCGTATACTATTACATTATTTCTGTAGAGTGATAAATTTAATGTCTAATTTTAATACCGACATAAGGTTTTTAAAGGGCGTCGGTGAAAAACGCGCCCAGCATTTGTATTCACTGGGCATCGATACAATCGGTGCCCTTTTGCGTTATTTTCCGCGCGGATATGAAGATTTTAGCAACGTAAAGCAAATTTTTGACTGCAACGTCGACGAAAAGGTTTGCGTAAAGGCAAAAATTGTTACCCCTATAACCGAGAACAAAGTTCGTAACAATATGACGCTTTACAAATTTTCGGTAAGCGACGGCACAGCGCAAATGCAGGTGACGATTTTTAATAACAAATACCTTGCGGCGCGACTTCACCAAGGTAGTGAGTATCTGTTTTTGGGCAAAATACAGTCGGGTACTTTTTTGCCCTCGATGTCCTCGCCCGAAATTCGCGAAGTAGGCGGCACGGGTATTGTACCAATATACCCTGCGTCAAAAAACATGACCTCTGCCGCTATAAGCAAACTTGTTCGTACGGCGCTTGACGGGTGCGAAATTGAGGACGTTTTGCCCGAGAGTATTCGCGCGCAATATAAACTTTGCGACCTGCGTACCGCGATAGAGAATATTCATTTCCCCAAAAGTGAAGAGGCGCTTGCGCGCGCAAAACAACACCTTGTTTTTGAAGAACTTTTTATTTTGCGTATGGGACTTATGCTACTTAAAAACAAGCGTAGAGTTGTGTCAAACTATATATTTAAGCGCGATTACACGATAGATTACATAAATTCTTTACCATTTGAGATGACTGCCGCGCAAAAACGCGTTATTGGCGAATGCGTGTCCGATATGGCGTCGGGTCGCGTTATGAACCGACTCGTACAAGGTGACGTGGGTTGCGGTAAAACGGCAGTTGCGGCTTCGCTTATGTATCATACCGCAAAAAACGGCGCTCAAGCGGCAATTATGGCGCCTACCGAAGTTCTTGCCGAACAACACTATAAAAATTTGTCTGAAGGGCTTAAAGATACCGATATAAAGGTTGTTTTACTTACGGGCTCGCTTAAAAAAAGCGAAAAACAACGAGCAAAAGACCTGCTTCAAAGCGGCGAAGCCGCTCTTGCAGTAGGCACACACGCGCTTATAAGCGAGGACGTAAGTTTTAAAAATTTGGCGCTTGTTATCACCGACGAGCAACATCGTTTTGGCGTAACTCAACGAGCAAACCTTGCAAGCAAGGGTGCCGCTACGCATACGCTTGTTATGTCGGCAACACCTATTCCCCGTACTCTTGGTCTTATAATCTACGGCGACCTTGATATAAGCATAATCGACGAATATCCTCGCGGTAGACAACAGATAGAAAACTACTGTGTAGAATCGGCATTGCGACCACGCGTCTTCGGTTATATAAAAAAACATCTCGACGAGGGTAGGCAAGGTTATATCGTTTGCCCTATGGTAGAAGAAAACGAACAACTCGAATTAAAAAGCGCCGAGGAATATTACGCCGAAATTAAGGGCGGCGAATTTAAAAATTATAGCGTAGGACTCTTGCACGGCAAGATGAAACCCAAGGAAAAAGACGCCGTTATGCGCGCGTTTAAAGACGGCGAAATTCAACTTCTTGTTTGCACAACCGTAATTGAAGTCGGCATCGACGTTCCTAATGCCGCTATAATGGTTATAGAAAACGCCGAGCGTTTTGGACTGTCACAGTTGCACCAGTTGCGAGGTCGAATTGGCAGAGGACAGTATAAATCTACCTGTATTTTTATATCCGATTACAAAAAAGAACGGTTAGACGTTATAAAACAAACGGTTGACGGATTTAAAATTGCCGACGAGGACTTAAAATTGCGAGGTCCCGGCGACTTTTTGGGATCGCGACAACACGGACTACCTCAACTTAAAATTGCCGATATTTATGCCGATAACGATATCTTGCGACTTACAGGTATGGCTGCGGCAAACGTGCTTGAACATGACCCAAAACTTAAAGCGGACGAAAACAAAAACTTAAGACAAGAAATTATTAAACTGTATAAAAAACTTAACGAAAACTAATCCCGAAAGGAATCGCAATGTTAAAAAGATTTTTAAGCTATTACAAACCGCACAAAAAAATTTTTATACTCGATATGTTGGCATCGTTTACCATGTCGGCAATAGGAATTTTTTACCCTATGATTACCAGACAACTTCTAAACGATTTTATGCCAAATAAAAAATACAACGAGATTATTATTTGCGGTAGTTTGCTTTTAGTTGTTTACTTAATGAGAATGGGGCTTTCTTATTTTGTGCAATATCAAGGTCACATGATGGGCGTTAAAATGCAAGAGCAAATGCGTAGCGACTTGTTTTCTCATATTGAAAAACTGCCAATTTCGTTTTTTGATAATAACGAAACGGGTAAAATCATGACCCGAATGACAAGCGATTTGTTTGATATTGTAGAACTTGCGCATCACGGTCCTGAAAACGTTCTTATCACAAGTACGTCTATAATCATATCTTTTGCATATCTTCTATCTATAAACGTACCTTTATCACTTATTCTGCTTGCGTGCGTACCCATACTTATACTTATATCTTCTGTTCTTCGCAAAAAAATGCGCGACGCTTTTAAAAAACGCCGCGAGGCAAACGCAGTTATAAACGCTGCGCTTGAAAGCAGTATTTCTGGCATAAGGGTAACAAAGGCGTTTACTAATCAAGAAAAAGAAATCGAAAAATTTTCTATAGGAAACGTTGAATTTGTTGAAAACAGCCGTAAGGCCTATAAGTCTATGGGACAATTTCACTCAAGCACCACCTTTGTTACCGACGTGTTTAATGTTATTTTGCTTATTGCGGGTGGATTTTTGCTTCTTACCGATGCAAAACATTTTGGTGATTATTCGGCGTTTATAGTTTCTATAAACCTGTTTATAAACCCCGTTAATACTCTTATTCGTTTTATGGAATCATTCCAAAACGGCGCAACAGGATTTGAACGTTTTGTCGAAATTCTTGATACCCCAATCGAAGAAGATATGCCCGACGCTGTAGATTTAACCGATGTTAAAGGTGTTATCGAATTTAAAAACGTTACCTACGGTTACGGTAAAGACGACGAAGTTTTAACAAACGTTAGTCTTAAAATTGAAAAGGGACAAACCTACGCTCTCGTAGGACCTTCGGGCGGAGGTAAAACCACAATCTGCCACCTAATTCCTCGGTTTTACAGCGTACATGAGGGAGAAATTTTGGTTGACGGCGTTAATATAAACTCGGTTACCAGTCAATCTTTACGTAAAAATATCGGCATTGTTCAACAAGACGTGTATCTTTTTAACTCAAGTTTTAAAGAGAATATTCTCTACGGGCGACTTGACGCTACGTTTGATGAGGTTGTCGAAGCGGCAAAACGCGCCAATATTCACGAATATATTATGACGCTACCCGACGGGTACGACACCATAATCGGTGAGCGAGGCGTAAAACTTTCGGGCGGACAAAAACAACGTCTTAGCATTGCGCGAGTTTTTCTTAAAAACCCACCAATCCTTATTCTTGACGAGGCAACAAGCGCTCTCGATAACGCTACCGAAATTTTAATTCAACAATCTCTTGACGAATTATGCAAAGGCAGAACAACGCTTGTTGTAGCGCACCGACTTTCTACAATTAAAAATGCAAATCGCATTGCTGTTGTATCCGAAGGCAAAATTTGTGAAGAAGGTACCCACGACGAGCTTATATCGCTAAACGGCATTTACGCAATGCTACATAAACAACAGTTTAGAGAAGAATAATTTTATAAAACAGGTTCTAAATAGAACCTGTTTTTTGTCGAATTTTGTAAGTGTTTGATATGTTTTGTCGAAACGCTTGACGGCATAATTTTTATTTGATATTATAAGCGTGCGACAATCTTTAACATTATTCATCAGTTAATTCCATTTTTTGTCTTTTTGCGTTAAATAGCAGAAGTCGGCATCTGCTTTTAACTTTGTTGCGGTTTGGTTGTTTTTTAAACGACACCCTTTCAAACTTTATACGCCGCAACAAATAAAGCCATCGCTTTTATATAGCGGTGGCTTTTTTGTTTTTTTAGAGTCTTGATTTTTTATTTGTTTTTTGAGATAATAACAAATGATAAACAATAGTGTTTTTAATATTAAAGAAATAAAACTATTTTTATGCTAATATTACAATGGTGAGGCGTTATGGCGGATTTTGTAAAGTTTCATTTTGATAATTCTTTTTATCAAGAACCAAAGACCTTTTCTCCATACAGTATTGTTCAGGTTGGAGATATAGATACATACTCGGGTTTTAAGTGTCACACACACACCCAAATTGCCCACGAAATTACCTATATCGTTCGCGGAAACGCCAATATTCTTTGCGGAGATGAAACCCACCTTTGTAAAACGGGCGACCTTATCTTTAACCCAAAGGGCACGGCGCACGCCATCGACAGCGCCGACGGTCACTCGCTTCGCTATTATTATATAGCGTTTGATATTATCGATAAATCGGGCGATTGTGAAAAGCGTCTTTATGACTTTTTTGCCACGGCAAACGCAGGTTGCGCTACGGCTGACCGCAGTATTCCCCACACCTTTCACGATATATTTCTAAACCTTTACGGTAAGGATGATTTTTCGTCGGCTATAATTTCCGACAGTATACGAAAACTGCTTATATACACCCTTCGTTCGCTATCGGGCGAGGCAAATCAGGTCTACGTTCCCGACGTTCGTTTTGGTAAAAAACGAACCGTAGCGCAGATATGTTCGTTTATAGATTCGGGCATTGAAGATATTGACACGCTTAAAAAACTACCCGAAAAATTCGGTTACAGTTATTCACATATATCTTCATTTTTTTCAAAATCTATGGGGTTATCCCTTAAAGAGTATTTTTTAATGAGTCGACACCGTCGCGCCTGCGAACTGCTACGCAGCGGTATGACCGTAACGGCAGTTTCGGAAAAAATGGGATACAGCAGTATACACGTTTTTAGCAAAGCGTTTACCACCCGTGAAGGTATGAGCCCGATTGCCTTTGTTCAAAAAGTTAAAAAAGAGTCGTAGACTCTAAAAATAAAGTGAGGTATTTTTATGAAAGTTGCAGTCATCGGTTGCGGTACTATTGCGAACACCGCGCATATTCCCGCATATATGGAAAACCCAAAAGCAGAAATTAAATATTTTTGCGACATTATTCCCGAGCGCGCCGAAAAGGCAGTTGCCGAGTACGGTTGCGGTATTGCTATTACCGATTATAAGGTAGCGCTTGCCGACCCAGAAATCGAGGCAATCTCGGTTTGCACACCAAACAACGTTCACCCCGAAATTTCTATCGCGGCAATGCGCGCCGGCAAAGACGTTCTTTGCGAAAAACCTGCCGCTCGCACATACACAGAAGCTCTCGAGATGCAAAAGGTTCAGCACGAAACAGGCCGTGTGCTTAATATCGGTGTTTGTAACCGTTTCCACAATGGCGTGCGCGTGCTTAAAAAGCTTATAGACGACGGCGCTTTTGGTGAAATCTTCCACGTTTACGTAAGTTTCCGCGCTTTCCGTTCAATTCCCGGTCTTGGCGGCGCATTTACCACCAAGGCAATCGCAGGCGGTGGCGCGCTTATTGACTGGGGCGTACACTTCCTTGATATCGTTATGTACGCTTGCGGCGACCCAAAACCACTTACCGTTACAGGCGAAGCTTTTTGCAAACTCGGTAAAAATATTCCTGAATACGTTTACCCCGGTAATATGTGGGCAGGTCCTCCTATTCTTGACGGTACATACGACGTTGACGACTCTATCACCGCGCTTATCCGTACCGAGGGTCCAACCATTACCGTAAATGGCGCATGGGCACAAAATGTAAAAGAAGATGAAATGTTTATTGACTTTATGGGTGACAAGGGCGGTTGCCGTATTGACTACTATACCAAAGACTTTACACTTTATACCACAAAAGACGGCGAACTTTATGAATATAAACCCGAATTTGAGCAAAACATTCAAATCGCTACTGAGATTGACGAATTCCTTGATTGTATTAAATCGGGCAAAAAACTTTCTAACCATATCGACACCAACATTATTACCGCAAAGATGATGCAGGCAATCTACGACTCTGCCGAAGCTCATCGTGAAATTGCGCTTGATTAAGGAGAAATAATATGATTAAAGTTGGTTTTATTGATTATTATCTTGACGAGTGGCACGCAAACACAGCGCCGGCTCACCTATTGGAGCAATCAAACGGCGAAGTAAAGCCATGCTACGCTTACGGCGAAATTGCAAACCCTGTAAACGGCACCACAAGTGAAGCTTGGTGTGAAAAAATGGGCGTGGAGCTTTGCTCTTCTATTGCCGAGGTTATCGAAAAATCAGACGTTATTATGGTTTTTGCTCCTGACAACTGCGAGCGCAAAGAAGACCTTGCTCGCGAGGCGCTCGCGAGCGGCAAACCTTGCTTTGTTGATAAGCCGTTTGGTACCGATTTAGCATCCGCAAAGCGTATGTTCGCAATTGCCGAGGAAAACGGTACACCTTGCTATACCTGTTCGGCTCTTCGTTATGCGCAAGAGTATTACACGGTTGACCGTAAGGCAGTTAAATCGCTTGTTGCAATGTGCCCACAAAACTCTTACGACAACTATATTCTTCACGCGCTTGAGCCCGCTATGATGATTATGGGCGAAAATGCAAAACGCGCCAGCGCTGTTTGCACCGAGGATGCTTTTTATTCCGTAACAATCGAGATGGAAAGCGGTAGACACATTGTTATTAGCAGTCTTAACTACGATAGCCCATATATGATGAACATTTGCATACCAACTGCAAATCAACTTATTGACTGTAGTTATGATTTTTGGATTTATCATTACAAAACAATGATAGAATTCTTTAAAACAGGTGTTGAACCCGTTTCTCACAAAGAAACACTCCAAATTGCCGCAGCAAGAGAAGCCGGCAAAAAGAGTATGGCATTGGGCGGCGAATGGGTAGCCGTTGACAACAACTATTAATAATTTTCTCCCCTCTTGAAAAAGAGGGGAATTTTTTGTTTAATATTTTGTTGACAAATGGGTTTTGTTGGATATAATATGTAATGTAATTTAAAATATCGTTTTTGATGTGGGGGAGTAGCAAGCGCTTTTTGCGTAGCAGGTCAACAATCGCGATCCTTTTAGGGTCTGGCTTGCTTTAAATTGCGAGACTCATGTAGGGCTTTATATGCTGTGCATGTTGTCTTTTCCCAATTTTGACACCGAGCGCAGTATAAGGCGGCTCGGTATTTTTTATGCAAATTTTAAATTTTGCTTAAATGCAAAGGAGGAACCCACATGGACAATTTATTTATCGCATTCCCACTTTACGTCTTGTCGGGCGCGTTGCTTGTTTTCTTTTCTATTAAGTGCGGCGACTACGTAGACCTGCTTGACAAAAAAACAAATATGTCGGGCGCATTTATAGGCGGCGTTATTCTTGCCGCAGTAACAAGTTTGCCCGAACTTGTTACAAGTATTTCGTCAATATACGTTGTTGACAACCCCGAACTAATTATGGGCAACGTGCTTGGCAGCAATATCTTTAACCTATGTATTTTTGGCGGTACGACCGCATTGTCGGTTAAAGCGTTTGCAAACGCAAAGGTTGGTAAAGCACATCTTGCAACCATTATTTGCACAATAGTTGCCGACATACTTATGCTTGCAACGCTAATTATTGGTTATCAAAACACACGTATTCCCGTAATACACATAAACGCGGCTTCGCTTGTAATCCTTGTTATTTACTTTGTGTCATTACGTTTCTTGTCAAACGACGACTGCGAAAACGACGAAGAAGATACCTGTGCTCTAACCGTAAAGCAAATTGTTATACGATTTATTTTGATGTCTTTAGGTCTTGTGGCAATGAGTATTGTCGTTACCTATTTTACCGATATTATTGCCGAAAAATTAAACCTTGGCGCTTCTCTTGCGGGCGCAATATTCTTGGGCGTTGTAACAAGTTTGCCCGAACTTACCTCAAGCATTGCCCTTGTTCGCAAGCGCAACTTTAACGCAATGATTGGTAACGTTGTCGGCAGTAATATGTTTAACTTTACCATATTTTCTATTGCCGATTTCATCGCAGGAACAACACCCGTTTATAAGGTTGCAGATGAGGCGGCGCCAAAAAATATGATTTACTTTGGCATACTTTCAACCGTGCTTGTTGCCGCTTCTATACTCTTGCAAAGCAAGTTTAAAAACAAAAACCCCCAACACAAAGGCAAACTCGTAATATATGTATTGCTTGGTTTGGGAGTTGTCGCATCATACCTGACAGCAATGATACTTTAATGGGCTTCTGTTGAAAAAACAATGTCGCCAACAATAAAACGGTCACAG
>JAFYQN010000161.1 GCA_017559885.1 Clostridia bacterium | reverse complement strand
GTAGTTACCGACCACTACCAGAGTTTTCGGAGCACGGCGGGAGTTGTGCGACATCCACGGCGTAGGTACCGACAATAGTTGGAAAACTGCTCTTTGCGGTCCTGTTTTATATGCTGATATTTGGAACGGCGAGTATTTTGATGCCACAATAAAAGACCCTTGTGTCTTTACCGACAGTGTAACGTGGTCAAATGCCGAAATATTTGATGATTACACCTGCCAAATCGTACCATTTGAGGGCGAAAAGGTAAAAGTTTGCGAATATATTGCGCCAAAAAGTGCAGTGGTTTATCGCGGAGTAAAAGATAACGGAACCGATTTTGGCGAAGTAAAGGTTGTAAAGAAATCGGTAGGAGATAACTGTGAGTGCATAACTCTAAAGCAAGGTCAAACGCTTATTATGGATTTTGGCGCCGATATTGTCGGTCGTCCGTCACTTGCTATAAACGCCTTAAACGGTACGGTTGTTAAATGTCTTTTTGCCGAAATGCTAAATGACACGGGCGATAAGTCACGCGGTAACGACGGTGCAAAGGGAAGCATATATATAGAAAACTATCGTAGCGCATTATCGCGTTTTAATTATGTAGCGGCATCAAGCAGTAGTCGCAGGCAACTAAATATTATAAGACCTCTACACACATTTTACGGTTTTAGATATATGGAAATCACCGCCGACAAAGATATAACAATCGAGTGCATCACTGCCGAGGTTTTGGGCGCGGATATGCAGTACGTAGGCGAGTTTGAGTGCTCTGAGTCGCTTGTAAACAAACTATATAAAAACATTGTCCGTGGTATGAGGGGTAACTACCTCGGCGTGCCTACCGATTGCCCTCAACGCGATGAGCGTCTTGGTTGGACAGGCGACACTGGGATTTTTTGCGGCGCGGCTTCGTATATTGCCGATACATATAACTTTTTAAGCAAGTATCTTGGCGATATGCGTGATTCTCAAAATGAACGTGACGGTGCTTATGCTGATATATGTCCTGCAGTTTTTGATAAAAACTTTTGCGGTACAGCCGCTTGGGCTGATGCAGGTATTATAATTCCATACAAACTTTGGCTTATGTATGGTGACGATACCGTTATAAAAGATAATTACGACTCGATGGAAAAATATATGGATTATATTAGTCGTAAAAACGGTCTTGACGGCGCTAACGCATGGTATGCCGATTGGTTAAGTTATGAGCCGACTGAAAAATGGTATGTGTCAATTTGTTACTATTATAACAATACGGTTTTAATGCAAAAATTCTCTACTCTTTTAGGTAAAGACGATAGGGCAGAGTATTATAAAGATTTATCTCAAAAAATACTTGACCGTTACTTTGAAAAATATGTTGTTGATGGTGAAATAACCGAAAAAAGCCAAACTGCGTATTTGTTGCCACTTTATTTTGATATGCTTGAGGGCGAAATAAAGGCAAAAACAATCAAAAATCTTGAAAATAAGATAAGAGAAAATAACTGTATGTTATCAACCGGTTTTGTTGGTACGGGTATGCTTTGCCAAACACTTTCAAAGGTTGGTCTTAACAATTTAGCGTATGACTTGCTTTTGCAGACACAAGACCCGTCTTGGCTTTATAGTGTAAAACAAGGTGCTACTACCATTTGGGAACGTTGGAATTCTTATACTAAACAAAATGGTTTTGGTGAGGTTAAAATGAACTCATTTAACCACTACGCTTACGGCGCGGTTGCCGAGTGGATGTATAGCGCAATGGCAGGTATTAGACCAAATGCACATGAAGGCGGTTTTGATGACGGATTTGTTTTAGCGCCGGTTCCCGACAGCAAAAAACGAATAACAAGCGTTAAGGCAAATTATCGCGGTATTGTAAGCGAGTGGCATTATGAGGGTGACCAATTCGTTTGGCATGTTGTTATTCCAGACGGTACGGCAGAGGTTGAATTTCCGCTTACAAGCGGTCAAAAGACTGTGACGATAAATGATATACAATTTACCCAAAAACAACTTGGTGGCGAAATTAAAGAAGATAAAATGATATTTACGCTTAGCGCAGGCGAATATGTAATAAAATAAAGGTTGGTAAAGTAATGAATAATTATCTTGGTATAGAATTTGGTTCTACAAGAATCAAAGCGGTTGTAATTGATGAAAAATTTAATCCCGTTTGTTCAAGTGACTACACCTGGAAATCAAGCTTTGAAAATGGTGTTTGGACCTACGATGTAAACGAGGCAATAGTGGGTTTAAAAACAGTTATCACAAACCTTGAAACAAAAGATAATATTAAATCGGTCGGTATTTCGGGTATGATGCACGGATACTTGGCGTTTGACAGTGATTGGAATTTGCTAACCCCTTTTCGCACTTGGCAAAATACAATTACTGCGCAGTCGGCGGCAGAACTTACCGAACTTTTTAACTTTAACGTGCCGCAAAGATGGAGTATAGCGCATCTTTATCAGGCGGTTTTAAACGGAGAAGAACACATTTCAAAAATAGCTCATATAACCACCCTTGCAGGTTATATTCACTATTTGTTAACGGGTGTTAATGCGGTGGGCATTGGCGAGGCATCGGGCATTTTTCCAATAGATAGCGACAATTTGTGTTACGATAAATTGATGCTTCAAAAATTAGATAATTTACTTAAAAAGTATAATTTAAATTGGGCTCCGCAAGACGTTTTGCCTGAGGTTTTGCTTGCAGGAGATACTGCAGGTAATCTTACCAAAGAAGGCGCCCAACTAATTGATAATATGCTACCTGTCGGCACTAACTTTGCCCCACCCGAGGGCGATGCAGGTACGGGTATGACCGCTACTAATGCGGTTGCCGAAAAAACAGGCAACGTATCGGCAGGCACGTCGATTTTTGCAATGGTAGTTCTTAATAAACCGCTTAAAAACGTTTATGAAGAAATTGATATGGTAACCACACCAACGGGCAAACCCGTAGCGCTTGTGCATTGCAACAACTGTACAAATGATATAAACGCGTGGACTTCGGTGTTAAAAGAAACGGCAAATCTTTTTGGCGCAGAGCCCGACCTAAACGAGTTTTATACCAAACTTTATAAAAAGTCGTTAGAGGGTGACAACGACTGCGGTGGCGTTATGGTTTGTAACTATATGGCAGGCGAGGGCATTACCCATTTTGATAGCGGTATACCGCTTGTTGCAAGAAATCAAAACGCCAATTTTACACTCGCAAATTTGTTCCGTTCTATGCTTTATTCAACAATGGCAACCTTAAAACTTGGTATGGATATTTTAGATAAAGAAAAGGTTGCAATCAATTCGCTTACAGGTCACGGCGGTCTGTTTAAGACCGAGAGCGTAGGCAGTCGTTATATGGCGGCGGCTTTAAACACACCCATTACGGTAATGAAAACAGCAGGCGAGGGCGGACCTTATGGTATGGCGTTGCTTTCGGCATTTTCTTATTGTAAGGTTAATGAAACATTAGAACAATTTTTAAATGATAACGTCTTTTTAAACGTTGAAAAAGCAACATTAGAACCAAATGTATCGGATATTGACGGCTTTAATAAATATATAGACGGATATAAAAAATTACTACAGGTCGAAAAGACTGCAGTAGACGTTATGTAAGGAGT
>JAFYQN010000160.1 GCA_017559885.1 Clostridia bacterium | reverse complement strand
TTTATCGACGTTGAACACGCTCTTGACCCTGTGTACGCGGCAGCGCTTGGCGTTGACATCGACAGTCTTTTAGTTTCACAACCGGATAGTGGCGAACAAGCTCTTGAAATCGCCGAGGCGCTCGTACGTTCTGGTGCTATTGATATTATCGTTGTTGACTCGGTAGCGGCTCTTACAACACGCGCCGAAATCGAGGGTGAAATGGGCGACAACCACGTAGGTCAGTTAGCAAGACTTATGTCACAGGCAATGCGTAAACTTACAGGCGCTCTCTCAAAATCAAACGGTAGCGCAATCTTTATTAACCAGTTGCGTGAAAAGATTGGCGTTATGTACGGCAACCCCGAAACCACCACAGGCGGTCGCGCGCTTAAATTCTATTCAAGCGTACGTATCGACGTTCGTAAAATTGAAACCCTTAAAAATGGTAGCGAGATTATCGGTTCACGTACACGCGCAAAGGTTGTAAAAAACAAGGTTGCTCCACCTTTCCGCGAGGCAGAATTTGACGTAATTTACGGCAAAGGCATTTCAAAGGTTGGCGAAATCGTTGATATGGGTCTTGAACTCGAGGTGCTCAAGCGTTCAGGCGCGTGGTTCTATTACGGCGAAACCCGTATCGGTCAAGGTCGCGACAACGTTAAACAACTCTTTGAAGACAATCCTGAATTTGCGGCAGAGGTTGAGGAAAAGGTTCGCGCTCGTTATGCTGAAATAATGAACAACAAGGGCAAAAAAGAACTTCCTACCGATGACGAGCCCGTTATTATGCCCGTTGAAGCAGAACCCAAGACCGAAATCAAACACAAAAAGATAAACATTGATATTGCGGTTGACGATTAATGAAGATTGTCGAAATTAAAAGGGATAAAAAACATACCGTCAAGGTTATGTTTGATAACTCAAAGTATTTTAACTTTGACCTTGATTATTGGAATTCAATCTGCTTGCGCGAACAAGACGAAATAGATGAGCAACAACTTAAACATCATCTTAACGAATCGGACTACATACGCGCAAAAGCGCGAGGAATATGGTTTTTAGACCGAGCAGATTACAGCGAAAAAACTCTTTACGAAAAAATTATTGCAGGCGGTGTATCTCACACCGCCGCGGCAAGGGCAGTTGCTCGTATAAAAGAATTAGGTCTTATCGATGACCGTCGGTTTGCTACCCGTCTTGCAGAGCAAATGAGCAATGCAAATGTATCAAAACGCGAAGCGTATGCCAAACTTTTACATAAAGGCATACCAAAAGAGGTTATAAAATCGGTTTTAGAACAAACCGATTTTGAAGAAAGCACTCAAATTAAGGCGGTAATCGACAAAAAGTACCGCGCAAAAATGGACACAAAAGAAAACATACAAAAAGTTTATGCCGCGCTTATACGCAAGGGTTTTTCCTATTCTGCGGTAAGCTACGCGATAAAAAAATACACAAAAGAAATTGAATATAACGAGGAATACTAATGTATAAAATCAGTATGGTATCGCTTGGTTGCCCAAAAAATCAGGTCGATGCCGAGCAAATGCTATATTCACTAAAACAAGCAGGATATGAAATCGGTGTGCCTGAGGCAGAAGCCGATGCAATTATTATTAATACCTGCGGTTTTATCGAAGACGCAAAAAGCGAAGCAATAGAAAACATAATCGAGGCGGCGCAGTACAAAATAGACGGCAACTGTAAAGCGATTGTTGTTACGGGTTGTCTTGCCGAGCGCTATCGCGACGACGTTACCGAGGAAATTCCCGAAGCCGACGTTTGTGTTGGTATCGGTTCAAACGGTAACATTGCCGAGATTGTAAAAAACGCAATAGAGGGTAATGCCCAAAACAGTTACGGCGCAAAAGAAGACCTTGACTTAAACGGCAAGCGTATCTTGAGTGGATGGCCATTTACCGCATATCTTAAGGTTGCGGATGGTTGCGACAACTGTTGTACATATTGCGCCATACCCAAAATTCGTGGCAGAATGCGTAGTCGAAAGATAGAAGACTGCGTTCGTGAGGCAAAGGAATTAGCGTTAGGCGGCGTTCGCGAACTTATAGTTGTAGCGCAGGATACTACCGCTTACGGCGCCGATATTTACGGCGAGAGCAAACTTTGCGAGTTGCTTTCGGAACTATGTAAAATAGAAGGTATCGAGTGGATAAGAACACTTTACACCTACCCCGAACGTATAAGTGACGACCTGTTGCAACTTATGGCAAGCGAACCAAAACTTGTAAAATACCTTGATATTCCAATTCAGCACGCCGACGGCGAAATTTTAAAAAGAATGAACCGTCGCGGCGATAAAGAGTCGCTTTTATCCTTGGTTAAAAAGATAAGAGCAACGGTGCCAGACGTTACTCTTCGCACCACACTTATCACAGGTTTTCCGGGCGAAAGCGAAGAGCAGTATGAACAACTTCACAACTTTGTACGCGAGGCGCAGTTTGACCGACTTGGTTGTTTTACCTATTCCGCCGAAGAGGGAACAGTCGCAGCAGAAATGCCCGACCAAGTGGCCGAGCAGGTAAAACAAGATCGCGCTGAGCACATAATGGAGACTCAACTCGATATAGCGTCGCTTAAAAACGAGGCAAAAATCGGCACGGTACAACGAGTGCTTATTGAAGGTTGGGACGATTACATTAAATGTTACTACGGCAGAAGCGCTGCCGACGCCCCCGAAATTGACGGCAAGGTCTTCTTTATGGCAAAAGAACAACTGCTTATAGGCGACTTTGTCGATGTACAAATAAACGACGTATTAGAATATGACTTGTTAGGAGAACAACTATGAACACACCAAACAAATTAACACTTGCGCGTATGATAGCAACACCAATTTTTATGGCAACAATGCTTATTGATTTCCCTTATCATTATATTGTGTCTTTGGTGCTTTTTGCATTGGCGTCACTTACCGATATGATTGACGGAAAAATGGCAAGAAAATACAATCTTGTTACCGACTTTGGTAAGTTTTTAGACCCGCTTGCCGACAAAATGCTTACTACTGCGGCATATCTTGGTTTTATGTTTTTATATTCCGCTAATGGTGGCAGTTACGGTTGGCAAATGACAACCATAGTATTTATTGTTTTGTTCCGTGAGTTTATGGTATCGTCACTCCGTCTGGTAACTGCAAACTCAGGTCTTGTTGTAGCGGCAAACATTTGGGGCAAACTTAAAACCGTGTCACAGATGTTAGGTCTTGTAGCAGCGCTATTTTGCTATACGCTCATTTCAGATTTTGGACTTACACAAATTCAAGGTGTTTGCGATATAATAATAATGATACTCTTCTGGATTTCTGCAGTTCTTTGTGTAATCTCAGGACTCATCTATCTCAACGAATGTAAGAGTTATATTAATTCATCTAAATAATGCTTTCTTTTTTCAAGGAAGCAGGGCGATTTATTGGAGTTGATGTAATTGTTTGATTTATTAAAAGAAGATATACAGGCCATAAAAGACCGAGACCCTGCAGCAAAATCTTCGCTTGAGATTTTTCTGCTGTATCCCGGTCTTAAAGCCATTAGAATGTACCGTCGCGCGCACAAGCATTATCTAAAAGGTCACAGTTTCAGAGCAAGATATATTTCTCAAAAGGCGGCGCGCAAAACGGGAATAGAAATTCATCCCGGTGCTACAATAGGCAGACGACTTGTTAATGACCACGGTACGGGTATAGTAATTGGCGAGACTACCGAAATTGGTGACGACGTACTTATTTATCAGGGTGTAACCTTGGGCGGTACGGGTAAGGACGTTGGTAAACGTCACCCAACCATAGGCAACCGTGTTATGATAAGCGCGGGTTCAAAGGTTTTGGGTCCTATCACAATCGGCGATGATTCACGTGTTGCGGCAGGCGCAGTCGTGCTTAAAGATGTTCCACCAAACTCCACCGTTGTGGGTGTACCGGCGCGCGTTGTGCGTCAAAACGGTAAAAAGGTGGATGTGAAACCTCTTGACCAAATTCATATACCTGACCCTGTTCAACTTGAACTTGACAACATAAACAAAAAACTTAAAGAATTAGAAAAGCAACTAAAGGAGTAAACACACAAATGAAAATTTTTAACACCCTTACACGCACAAAAGATGAACTTATCCCCATTACACCGGGTGAAGTAAAAATATACGCTTGCGGACCTACAGTGTATAACTATATTCACATCGGTAACGCTCGTCCTCTTTGTGTGTTTGACGTATTGCGCCGTTATCTTGAATGGCGCGGTTACAAGGTAAACTTTGTTCAAAACTTTACCGACATTGACGACAAACTTATCAAAAAGGCAAACGAAGAAGGTATCACTGTACCTGAAGTTGCAGAGCGATTTATCAAAGAGTTTTGGGTAGATGCAAAGGGACTTAACGTTCGTGAAGCAACAACACATCCTCGCGCTACCGAAAACATTGACGAAATCCAAAGAATTATTTCTGAACTTGTAGAAAAAGGTTACGCGTACACCGCAGGCGGCGATGTTTATTTCCGTTCTAAAAAGTTTAACGAATACGGCAAACTTTCGCACCAACCACTCGAAGACCTTGAGGCAGGTGCGCGTATTGCTACCGATGATATAAAAGAAGATCCAATGGACTTCTGCCTTTGGAAAGGTGCAAAACCAGGCGAACCATACTGGGAGTCTCCATGGGGCGACGGTAGACCGGGTTGGCATATCGAATGTTCTGCAATGGCAGAAAAATATCTTGGCAAAACAATCGATATCCATTGTGGCGGTCTTGACCTTATCTTCCCCCATCATGAAAACGAAATCGCGCAAAGCGAGTGCGCAAACGGTTGCGATTTTGCTCATTATTGGATGCACAACGGCTTTATCAACGTTGACAATCATAAGATGTCAAAATCTTTGGGCAACTTCTTTACAGTTCGCGACGTTGCCGAAAAATATGGTTACGAACCAATTCGTTATTTGATGATTTCTTCACAGTATCGCGGACCTATTAACTATTCTATAGATATTATCGAACAGGGCAAAAACGCGCTTGAGCGTCTTTATACCTGCCGTAACAATATTGATTTTGCTTTACAATCGGCGGCAGACGGCGGCGAAATTCCTGCGTTTATAGAAGAACGCAAACAAGAATTTATTACCGCTATGGATGACGACCTTAACACAGCCGACGCATTAGCGGCAGTGTTTACGCTTGTTCGCGATATCAACACAACAATCGCAAATGGCGCAGGAAAAGATACTCTTACCGCTTGCGCTAATGTGTTTGACGAACTTACAGGTGTTTTGGGTCTTGTTTACAACCGTAAAACCGAAGCGCTTGACAGCGAGATTGAAGAACTTATCGCTAAACGTACCGAAGCTCGTAAGGCGCGTGATTTTAAGACAGCCGACCAAATTCGCGACCAACTTAAAGAGATGGGTATTATTCTTGAAGATACCCCACAGGGTGTAAAATGGACCAGAGCGTAAAGCGTGAACCAATAGGCGAGGGTAAATTCATTTGCGTATCACCGCATCATACTTTTGGTACCGATGCGGTATTGCTTAGCTATTTTGCAAAACCAAAGAAAAAAGATAAACTCGTTGACTTGGGTACCGGTTGCGGCATAATTGCGTTTTTGATGTTGCGCGATAATAATTGCGATACGGCATACGGTGTCGATATATCAGGCGAAGCGATTGAACTTGCAACCAAGACCAAAAACGACTACGGTATTGACAGGTTTACGCCTGTTTTATCTGATTTAAAAGATTTAAAAGGTAAAGTACCCTTTGGGTGCCATACGTTAGTGACCTGCAATCCGCCATACAAGGCGCCCGATGCGGGAATTAAAAATCCCGACAGCGTAAAAAGCGTTGCGCGACACGAAGTAGAGTGTACTTTAGAAGACATTATTGCCGTTGGCGCAAAACTTTTGCAAACGGGCGGCAGACTTTGTATGTGTCAACGCCCCGAGCGACTGGCTGAAATGATGGACCTTATGCGTAAATACAAGGTAGAGCCCAAAAGACTCCGACTTGTGTGCAAATGCGTAGGAGAGTCTCCGTGGCTTGTGCTTTTAGAGGGCAGACGATGCGGTAACACGGCTCTTACCATAGAGCCGACGTTATACGTTGAAGACGGTAACGGAAATTTCTCTAAAGAAATGATAGATATTTACGGAAGTTATAAGGAAGCGTATTTAAAATGAGTGGAAAACTTTATGTTTTAGGCACTCCCATAGGCAATCTTGAGGATTTTTCCCCTCGAGGAAAGAGAATTTTAAGTGAAGTAGATTTTATTGCCGCCGAGGACACTCGCGTTACGGTAAAATTGCTTAATCATTTAGGAATCTCAAAGCCAATGGTGGCGTACTTTGAGCATAATAAAAAAGAAAGAGGCAACGTGGTTGTCGATCGACTTCTTGCAGGCGAGACCTGCGCCATTGTAACCGATGCAGGTATGCCTGCCATATCTGACCCCGGCGAAGACCTTATTCGAGAGTGTCACGAAAAGGGCATCGCTGTCGAATCGGTTCCGGGTCCTACGGCTTTTGCCACGGCGTTGGCGATATCGGGATGCCCAAGCGGTAGATTTTGCTTTGAAGGTTTTTTATCGGTAAACAAACCGTCAAGAAAAAAGCATCTCGAAGAAGTAAAAAACGAAAAACGCACAATGATATTTTATGAAGCCCCACACAAACTCGTTCGTACACTTGCTGATATGTACGAGGTGTTTGGCGAGCGTAACATAGCAATTGTTCGCGAAATAACCAAAATTCACGAAACGGTAATGAGGACAAGTTTTAGCGAAGCAATAAAGTACTATGAAACGCAAGAACCACGCGGAGAATATGTTCTTATTATTGAGGGCGCAAAGCAAGAGGAACAGGTTTACACTTTAGAAGATGCGGTAAAACTTGCAAAAAAATTATCAGATGACGGAATGTCAGCTTCGTTGGCGGCAAAAGAAGCGGCAAAAACAACCGGTATAAAAAAGAGCGATATATATAAGCAAATGCTTGTATAAAATTGGTGGTGCAGTATGGATAAAAAGGATAATTTTGATTTAAATTTTAACGAAAAATACGAAGATATTATCGCCGCAATGCAAAAAAAGGATGAAGAAACTTATGAAGATATCGTTTCGGATTCAAGTTATCAAGACGGCAATATTAAATTTGAAGATATAAGTTCAAATAGTGTATACAAGAAAAAATCTCGCGGCATCAAGGGTTGGTGGAACGCTCTTACAAGCGGTAAAAAAATCGCTTTTGTAAGTATTTCTGCAACATCGCTTATTGCGCTGATTCTTGCGTTTGTTATATTTATAGCGCCAATCTTATCGCCAATATTCTCGGCGATTATTGCCCTTTTTGGACTTAATCATCGCGATATTTCAGGTGACCTTGGTTACACCGACATAATAGATAAAAACGTTGTTAACGTAGCGCTTTTTGGTGTTGACTCACGCGACGAAGAAATTTTTAGCGGCAACACCGACAGTATTATGATTTTAAGTATTAATACCAAGACCAAAAAGATAAAAATCTTTTCTATTATGCGTGACACCCTTGTTCCTATGGAGTATGAAGGAAAAAGTTATTTTGGCAAGATTAACTCGGCGTACACAAAAGGTCCCGAGCACGCAATTAAAACTTTAAATCAGGCGTTTGGTTTGGATATATCCGAGTATGCAACCGTTAATTTCTACGGAATGGTAGATATAATTGACGCGGTTGGCGGTATCCCTGCCACCATAACTCAAGATGAACTTACCTGGAAGGGTAACGACCGACCAAATCTTAACAACTGTATGGATGAAATATGTAAAGAGATGGGTCTTGACCCTAAAGATTATTACATTCATACCGCAGGCGACCACGTTCTTAACGGTGTTCAAGCGGTTGCTTATTCGCGTGTGCGTTATTGTCGCAATGTTTGGGGCACCAACAACGACTATGGTCGTACCGATCGTCAACGCCACGTTATGCAAGGACTATTTAACAAGGCAACCTCAATGAGCAAATCGCAATATCCCGAACTTATCAAGGCGCTTATTCCATGCACTGAAACCTCACTTTCTTATGGCGACATACTCAGTCTTGCAACAAGCGTGCTACTGGGCTCGCCGTCTTTTGAACAGTATCGTTTGCCACCGTCAGAATACCAAAGCGACTTTTTGATGACGGCTCCATCGGGATACGGCTCGGTAATTTATTACGACCTTGATTACGCCGAAAAACTTATTAACGCGGTTATATATGACGACGTAACAATCGAACAGTTTATTGAAGAAAATCCCATAGAAAACAACGATTGGTATAGCGATATGGGCGGAAAACGTTATCCGTCAAACTCATCGCAACAGCAAAATTCAAGCGAAGAACCAATAGAGAGCGAGCAACCTGACGACACGTCAAGTGACGACACGTCAAGCGACGATACCTCGAGTGACGACACATCAAGCGATGACACCACAAGCGAGGACGAAGAAACCTCGTCGGGAGATACAACCTCGGATGATACTTCTGACGAACAAGATTCGTCGGACGATGAATCTTCAAGCAGTGAAGAATCCACATCGAGTGAAGACCCCGAATCACAACCAACAGAGCAAGAACCGGCAGCATAACAAAGGAGGACCAGTCGTGAAAAGAAGCACAAATTGTGAAACTTGCGCCAATTATATATACGACGCGGAATACGACGAGTATTTTTGCGACTGTCGTCTTGATGAAGATGAAATGTCACGATTTTTGACGTCGCAGGTTTATAATTGTCCGTATTATAATTTTTATGACGAGTATAAAATTGTGCAAAAACAGAACTGAGAGGCAAAAAATGACATTTAAAATTTACGCTATTATAGCGGCGGTTATAACGCTGTTGCTTGATATCCCGTTTAACATTTTCGGGCAGTCTTATTCGTGGTGGTTGGTACCCGTTATATTGGTAGCAACCTTTGTTGCGTTAATTGCTTTACACGTGGCGGTATTTGCTCTTAACATAATGACTGTAAATTTAAATAAACCTCCGCGAGATACCGATTTCTTTCGCCTTTTGGTAAAGGGCTTTTTGGAAATGGCATTTCCCATACTTAGAGTAAAGGTGCATATAACAGGTAGTGAAAAAATACCGCAGGGCGAACCGTTTTTATTGGTAAGTAACCACATACATGACCTTGACCCTGCAATAATTTACTATGCAGTGCCTGATTCACGAATTGCCTTTATAGCAAAAAAGGAACTTCGTGAGATATATCCTTTTATTTATAAAGCGTTACATAAGTTAAGCGGACAGTTAATAGACCGTGAAAACAATCGCGAAGCGGCAAAAACCATAATTAATGCGACGCGTCTTATTAAAGACAAGACCAACTCGGTAGCTATTTTCCCCGAAGGATACGTTAGCAAAAGCGGTGAGTTGTTGCCTATACGCAACGGCGCGTTAAAAATCGCTACCAAATCGCAGTCAAAAATTGTGGTTTGCACACTTTGGGGCACAAAACAGATACCCAAAAATTTGCTTCGCCGTAGAACCGACATCTATTTTGAAATTATAGACGTAATAGATACTGCAGACAACAGTCATACGGTCGACATTGGCGATAAAATATCCGACCTAATGCACAACTCGCTAAAAAAGCAAGAGGATTATCTCGGTAAAAAAACAAAGCCGACAGAAGAACCTCAAGATGAATAAAAAACACCCCGAGTCACGTTTGTGATTCGGGGTAATTTTTATTGTTGATAAAAATTTATAAAATCATCAAGATTATTTATACCGTAATCGGCAAAACAAAAACGGTTTTTTTGCAGCGCGATTTTATTGTACCAGTCCATAGTAGATTTCATAAAAGGACAAGGCAAATTTAAAAAATCGGCAATCTGAATAAGAATTTCAAGTCCGTAAGAAAAATCTGCGGTAAAATAACGCGAGTTCAAATCGGGAGCGTAGCCGTCTGCGGTCTTAACGCTTGGGGTTTTAAGTCCTTTAAAACTTTTAATGCTTGTTATTTTGTTTGTTAGTTGCTCGGCATTTTCGCTTTCGTAGTGAATTTTTAAAGATTTCACAAAAGATAAATTAAACATATCAAGCGCTTTACAAATATTTTGCACTTCGTCGTCACACGCAAGCAAAAGTCGAGAGGACTCGTCGGTCCATCCCTCATAAAAAAGCGGTACGCTATCGTATGTTTTACCATCGGTGTAATCGCCAAAAATAGTTTTTAGTCGGGTTGTGTGCAAAATAGGATTTGACGGCGTGAGCGTTATATTAAGATATGACGGCAATTCGCTACATTTCATATCAAAAATGCTTGCTATAATCTTGGCGCACTCACTCGAAAAAGAGTCGGGGATTGCCGCCGCGAACAACTCGTCGCGATAGCCCGTAGCGCACACTGTTTTGCCATACTCTACAAGTCGCGCAACACTTGGCACGCGTTGCAAACCAAACAATACGCAACCGTTATCTATGGCATCTTTAAAGGCAAATTCACCGCCTCCCGTACCAGGCACCAAGCATATTTTGGCGCCGCGTTTTAAATGTGGTGACATAACTTTGGCAGTGTCTTGCATATAAAAGGCAGGAACGGTTACAAAAACAAGGTCAGCATTACAAAAAGCGTGAGGTGCATCACAAGTAGCGCAATCAATTTCACCGCTTAAAAAGGTTTCGCCAAGTTCGTTGACTATTTTTAAATCTTTGGAAAACAGGTCGCACTTTGAAGTATAAATTATTACTTTATGCCCTTTTGATGCGCAGTGAACGGCGATTTGTGTGCCAATATTTCCTGCGCCAACAATAGTAATGTTCATCTTTTTATCCCTTCGGAATTAAAAAATTTCTGCTTTAAACGCGTCGATTAATCGGTCATTGTCTTCTTTTGAACGAATCGCAATTCTAATATACTGACCATCTACCTTTGTTGAGAGGTCTTTTATAAGTATATCGTATATTATAAGCATTTTTTTGGTAAGTTCTTTTGCTGTAATACCGCCGGTAAGTTCTACCATAAAGTAGTTTGCCTGCGAAGGAATAACGCGAATGCCTTTGATTGCATTTAGTTCGTTTAAGAAACGGTTACGTTCATCGCGGAATTTAACAAGCGCTTGGGCATAATCTTTTTTATACTTTTCGGCAATCTGCATATAAAATTCGCCAAAGGAGTTTATGTTCCAGATTGCAACGTCTTTTTTAATAACGGCAATGGTTTCGACGTCACCGCTTGCAAGTATACCAAGGCGAATACCGGGTACGCCATAAGATTTTGAAATGCTTTTTACAACATAGAGATGTTTGTTATTATCTAAAACGTCCTGCAATATGATTGTAGAATCTTCACAAACTGAAAAATCAACAAACGATTCATCAATAACAAGTTTTACACCCTTTTCTTTTGACCAATCAACAAGACGTAAAAGGTCACGCTTTGGAATATAGTTGCCTGATGGGTTATCGGGATTAATAACCACAAGTGTTTTAATGTCTTTATCGCCAAAAAATTCCATTAAATCGTCGGCGCTATATGAAAAATCCTTGTTGCTTGGCACAAAAACAACCGAGTTTTCTTTTGTGTAACGGTTTGGATATTCCTCAAAAGTAGGACGCGCAAAACCAATTTTTCCGTTTTGCATTTCCATAAACGATTTAATAAGTTCGGCGGCGCCGTTACCTACGACAATGTTTTGCTGATGAATATCAAAATTCTTTGCCGCAAGAAGTGAGTTTACACCCATACCGCTTGGATACTGGGTTATAAGCGTTTCAAAATTCGCTTTGATTTCGTCCATAAGTCGTTGCGGTGGAAAATATGGGTTTACAAGATAGCAAAAATCAAGCAATTTAGGATAGCGCCAATATCCGCCAAACCTGCGCTGTAAAGCGGCAACTTTTTCGTCATCGTCAGGGTGGAACATAGAGGACGCGATATCAAGGTCTTGAATATCATCGGTTTCGTACCAAAGTTGACCTGTAAGGCGCTCTGCTTTTATTTCGGGGTTATCAAGCATTGTGATAACGCGAAGAACCTGTTCATAATATTCGTTTTCGCCAAGCGCCTTTATATAAGCGTTAAGGAAAGGAACATAACTGTTTTTTGAAAAGTTTTTACTAAACTTATAAATATTTACGGTTTTGTAGTACTCGTCTTTTTCGCTGTATTTAAAGTTTTTGCCCGGAATAAAGGCGGTAATATTATCTTGCTCGTCAATTTTAAGACAGGTGCCATCCATCCAACTTTCGTACTTGTCAACAAGCGCAAGCGATGGGCGAGGGTCGTTGAGTAATAAATCGATAATGCTATCCTCAAAAATAAGATCCGATTCAAACAAAAGGGTATCTTCTTCGCAAAGATAATCCTGCGCAAGAGAAAGAGAATAGATGTTGTTTGTTTTGTCGTATATAGGATTATTCACGTATACGATAGGGGTTTTAATATTTTTAAGCGTAGCGATATAGTCGATAAGTTTTTGGCCTTCGTAACCAATAACAATAACAATTTTTGAAAGGTTGTGCTTATCTATCTGACGAAGCATACGCTCTATTAACGTAACGCCGTTAATTTTAACCATACATTTGGTGTTGTCTTGGGTTAGTTCTTTAAGGCGTTTGCCCATTCCTGCCGCTAAAATAAGTGCTTGCATATTGACGCTCCTTTATTTGTTTTGTTCATTTGGAAAAACTAAAATTTCGGGACGGTGATTTTTTTGCTTTTCGGGAGGGGGTATCTGCATAAAATTGCCGTATTCTGCAGTTAAGATGTCATCTAAATTATTTGGAAAAGAGATTGGAATATTTTCGAAATCAATATCTTTTAACGGGTAAAGTTGCTTTTTATCAAAAACGTTGCCGCACAACTTTGAACCGCAACAATACGCGTAGTAGTTGGTGTCGGTGTTGTTGTATTTGACGCATTGGTTAAAGCAAAGTTTGTATAAAAATTTATGCGAAACGCAAAAAACGTTTAAAAACAACCAAATCATCGCCGTTACACAGTGGGCAAGTTTTGCGGTTGCACCTTTAAAAGGCACGTGTGGAAACGGGATATGTTTCATAATAAATATTTTGCTTAAAATCCACGTCTTTTTAAGATGTTTGTCGCGCTCCTTTGGGTCGTCGGGCACGTTGTCGACGGGGAATATATCAAGAAAAATACCTTTTGGATATTTTGCGCCAAGTTCTTCTTTTGTAACAAACTTTGAGTCGTTGATTATAATGTGGGTGTTCATAACGGGAAAATCATTATAATTTTGCGCGTTAACAACGGTGTATTTGTCGGCAAAATCGCGACGGAATATTTCCATAGCGGTGTTATAGTCGTCACGCGGAACAGCAAGGTCAATGTCGTCATCCCACGGTATAAAACCGCCGTGTCGCAAAGCGCCGATACCGGTACCGCCAAAACCAAAATAGGTAAGATTGTTTTCTTTGCAAACGGTTATAAAATCTTTTAAAATTTCAAGTTCGCAAAGTTGTAATTTTTTTAAAACTTCGGGCTCGTATTGACCTGACAAAACAATCATCTCCAATAAAGTTCATACATAATAATTATAACTAATATTGATTGTTTTGTCAACAAAGGTAAAGCTGTGATTAATTATTGAAAAAAGCAATTATATGTGGTATAATAAAATGAATTATAGCGTGCGGTTAGAAGAGGTGCGTATGAAAAAATTTGCTTATAGATTACCACAAACTTCAGAAAAGAAAAATTTTATATTTAATATGCTGGGTAGCTTAACCAATGCTACTGTGTCGTTGTTGTTGATGATTGTCGTAAGTCATATCGTAGGAAGCGATGCGGCAGGTGTTTTTTCGCTTGCGTATTCAACCGCGCAAATGATGTATACCATTTGCGTTTTTGAAATGCGTAACATTCAGGTAACCGACGCAAAACGCGAGATGTCGTTTGAAAGCATTTCGATGTTTAGAGTTATTACCATAGCGGCAATGTGGGCATTTTTTGGCGCGTTTGCTACCTTTAAAGGTTTTGATAAGGAAACCGTAAAGGTTATGCTTGTTATTTCGGTTTATATGATGCTTGCGGCAATTTCTGATTTGTTCCAAGGCAACCTTCACAGAAACGGTTATTTAAGCATTGCGGGTAGGTCGCTTGCGTGTCAAACGGCTATTACGGCAATTGTATTTTCGATAACGCTTGTTATAACAAAGCAACTTTTTATCGCGACGCTTACCATGCCGATAGTTGTTTTGGTTTGGATTTTATTGCACGATATACCGCTAAGCAACAATTTTGGGTCGTTTAAACCGTCGTTTAAACTTTCCGAGCAAAAGGGTATTTTGTTGTGCGCGTTACCGCTTTTTGCATCGTCGTTTATGCATCAGTTTATTTTTAATTCGCCTAAATACGCAATTGAAAACGCGCTAACCAAAACCGACCAAGCGCATTACGGATATCTTGTAATGCCTGTGTTTGCAATAAACCTTTTAAGCATTTTTGCTTTTCGTCCGCAACTTATAAAACTTTCTAAAAGTTGGGCAGAAAACCGTATAGACGAGTTTAAAAAGATTGTATCAAAACTTTACGGTTGGGTAGTCGTTTTAACAATCGCGGCAATGGTTGCGGGGTATTTTCTGGGCATACCCGTACTTGAAATGTTATACAAAGCCGAACTTTCAGATAAAAAGACAATATTTATAACGCTTTTATTTGCAGGCGGATTAAGCGCGGCAAGCACCTTGACATTAACTTTATTTACCACAATGCGCAAGCAAAAATTATGTCTTATTGCTTATGTTGTGACAATGCTTTTTGCTCTTGTTGCGCCCGATGCAATGGTTTCGCGTTGGGGACTTACAGGCGCGGCGCTATCATACCTTTGTGAAATGGCAGTGCTTTTTGCGGTTATGTTCTCACTGTTTTTATTGCAGTTAAAAAAACCACAAGTAGACCTGTTGGACGAAGTTATCAAAAAAGAAAGATATACCATAGTGGCAACAGTTCTTTCGTTTGCGTTGTCACTGTTGGTGTGCGTATCAATCTTTTTGCCTAAAAACGTTGGCAATGTTTTAAAACCGGTTGGTTACCCTGTTGAGAATTTATCGATTTCACAAATCGAATCGTTTCGCAGTTGCAGGGTAGAGGCATCGGGAAAATATACAATAACAGACGTTGACCCACAAATAATCTTTTCTTGCGAAGGCAGGGAAATAGAGTGTGTAGAGGTGGCTATCCAGCAACCTGTTGGTGAAGTTGCAATCGAAGTTTATACCGCATACAAAGACGGACAATTTAGCGCGGAAAGATGTTACTCAAGCAGTATATTTAAGGATGAAACAAGCGTTATTATAGACATACCAAAAGGTTCGTACGATTTTTTGCGTATTGATATCGACACAAACGATATCTACTTTAAAAACGTAGGTCTTTACGAAACGCAACCCGAGTCGGTGCCCTTTGAGGTCGAAAAAACGGCAGGCGATTATTTTAAAGCGATAGCAATCCCTGTAATAATTGCGCTTATTGTAAGAGCTATTGACAAACGCACGTGGGCAACCCAAGCAGTAGTTAGAACAATTGCCCGAAACAAAATAAAAATTGCCGAATTTATAGTATTTTCGGCAGTGGCAATTCTTGGCGGTATGCTTGTTGAAATGATAATAAGCCGTATCTTGCCGGGAGATTTTAACAAATATAGATTTGTATTTTTTGCAGGTATTGCAGAACTTGTAGTTGTCTTTATACGCGGACGTAAATATTTACGCGAAAAGACCGAAAACGTATTTTTACCAATAGCGCTTACTTTGGGCGTTGTAATGTTGTTATGCTCACCCATAAAACACATCGCGTGGGATTTGGACTCACACTATCCTTGGGCGGTGCAGGCATCGTATATGGATACGGCGTACATAACGGGCGCGGACTACAATGTTGACAAACATCTTGGCCAAAGCACAAGTTTGGTAGATTTTTCGCTCGAAAAATACAACGAAGATTTGGAATATCTTAATTCGGCAGACGAAACGTTGGTTGCGCAACAACAGTCGTATATATCAATCGCGCATATTCCTGCGGGAATTTTTATCGCAGTGGCAAGATTTTTTGGTGCAAGTTTTGCAGTCAAGTATAACGTCGGAAGACTTGCGTATTTGTTGGTGTATTCCTTTGTATGCTATTTTGCCATAAAGAAACTCAAAACGGGTAAAATGATACTTGCGGTAATATGTCTATTCCCAACAAATCTATTTTTGGCAACCAATTACTCGTACGACTGGTGCGTTACGGCATTTACAATGCTTGGTACGGCGTATTTTGTAAGCGAGTTACAACAACCCGAAAAACCCATAACAATTACCGACACAATCATAATGGCATTGTCGTTTACCGTAGGCGCTTGGCCAAAACTTGTATACATTATTCTTATGGGTATGACCTTGTTTATGAGGAAAAATTGGCCAAGAAAGAGCGACCGACGTACTTACTACGCCGTTTTGGTAACCATTTTCTCGGTGTTGGTTGCATACTTTGTTATAACAACCCTAACAAAAATTGGCGGACCCGGAGATATTAGAGGCGGCGACGTAAACCCCTCGGCTCAATTAGCAGGCATACGCTCGGCTCCGTTTGGTTATGCAAAGTTGTTGTTTAAGTTTTTATTAGACTATCTATCAATCGGCAGTATGCAGGAATATATTTCTCACTTTGGATATTTGGGACTTGGAAAATACTGGTTTATTGCCGCAATAGTATTAGGTTTCACCGCTTTGACCGACACAAACAAGCGATACGGATTTAAAACGCCCCTTTATATCAGAGGGTTAGCGGTATTGCTTTTTGTTGGTATGGCATCGGTAATAGCTACAGCGCTATATATAAACTTTACACCGCTTAATGCTACGACCATAAACGGTTGTCAACCGCGATATCTAACACCGCTTTTAGCGCCGCTGTTGCTACTTGTTACAGGTAAAAGATTTAATATATTTAAAAACAAGGCGGCATACAGTTGTGTAATATTTGCGATAATGTCGGCGGTAGTAATGCTTGAAATCTATTCAAAAATCGTAACAATAATGTTATAAATGGTGGAAAAAATGAAAAAATCAATTTGTTTGTTTTGCGCAAACTATTTACCAAACCTTGGTGGCGTTGAAAGATACGTAAATAATCTTGCGAAACAACTTGTATCTTTTGGTCACGACGTAACCATAGTTACTTCTAACGTTTTTGATTTGCCTGGATACGAGGTTTCAAACGAAGGGGTAGAAATTTTCCGTATGCCCTGTTATAACGTTATGAAGGGCAGATATCCCATCTTAAAGAAAAACCAAGAATTTAAAGAACTTGATAAAAAACTTAGTCAAAAGCATTTTGATATCGCGGTTATAAACGCAAGATTTTATATTCATAGCGTATACGCGGCAAAATTTGCGTATAAAAACAATATTCCGTCAATAACCATCGAACACGGTTCAAGTCATTTGTCGGTCAACAATAAAGTGTTGGACTTTTTTGGCGCAATTTACGAACACTGTCTTACGAGGGTGCTAAAAAAATACTGTAAAGATTATTACGGCGTATCGCAAGCGGCGTGTGATTGGAGCGGACATTTTGGAATTAAATCAAAGGGTATGCTTTATAACGCAATAGACATTGATAACATAAAACAGTTAGAAAAAGAAAACACAATTTCTTATAGAAAAGAGTATAATATACCAAAAGACGCGACGGTTATAACCTACACAGGTCGCCTCGTTAAAGAAAAGGGCTCTTACGAATTGGCAAAAGCGTTTCACAGTTTGGGCGACAGTAACGCATATTTAATTATTGCGGGCGAGGGAGAGCAAAGCGAAAAAATCAAAACCGTATCCGACCAAAACGATAGAATAATTATGCTTGGCAAAATTGATTTTAATCACATTGTAGCGTTGCTTTGCGAGGCGGATATATTTTGCTTACCTACGGTATATCCCGAAGGTTTGCCCACCTCTATTCTTGAGGCGGTAGCGCTTAAAAACTTTGTTGTAACTACAACTGTCGGCGGCGCAAAGGAACTCATTACCGATGATAGTATGGGTATTTTAATCAACGATAACGCGGTGCCTAAAATCGCGCAGGCGTTACAAAAAGCGATTTCCGACAAGGATTATCGCCTTGCCGCAACACAAAAATGTTATCAACGCTTAATACAGGACTTTACCTGGGAAACAACTGCAAAAAAATTGGAAAGTTTAGTGAAATAAAAAGGAGCCATAAGATGAACGTTCTTCTTATTATTCCGGCATACAACGAACAAGATAATATTGAACGGGTAATTGACACCGTTAAAAAAGACTGTCCACAGTACGATTATATTATTGTAAACGACGGTTCTACCGACAATACCGAAGCAATTTGCAAAGCAAAGGGTTATCATTATGTAAGTCACCCAGTAAACCTTGGTCTTGCCGCGGCGGTGCAAACGGGTATGATTTTTGCCCATAACAACGGTTATGATGCCGCTATACAGTTTGACGGCGACGGACAACACGACCCCGATTACGTTTATAATATGGCATGCGAGATGGAAAAGGGATACAACATAGTAATAGGTTCTCGTTTTGTTGACAAAAAGAAACCTGTATCTCTTCGTATGTTGGGTAGCAATCTCATACAACTTTCAATAAAATTGACAACGGGTAAAACGATAAAAGACCCAACGTCAGGAATGCGTATGTTTGATAAAAAAATGATTAAAAAACTTGCCTTTGCCACCGATTTGGGACCCGAACCCGATACGGTAGCGTTGCTTGTGCGCGGTGGCGCAACGTATAGTGAAATTCAGGTAGAAATGCACGACCGTGTAGCAGGGCAAAGTTATCTTAACTTTTCAAACGCAACCAATTATATGATGAGGATGTTTGTTTCCATACTCATATTACAATGGTTCAGAAAGGGGTAAAAAATGAACACAGGATTACTAATTGCAATGATTGTCGGTTGCGTGTTGACGGTGGCTTTTGTGTTTAGAAAAATTAAAAAATCACAGTTTAAAATCGGCGATACGTTATATTGGCTGTTTTTTAGTCTTTTCTTGCTTGTTATGAGCATTTTTCCAACCCCAATATTCTGGCTTTCCGAATTCATCGGATTTGAATCTCCATCAAACTTTATATTTGTTACAATAATCTTTTTGTTGATTATTAAAATCTTTTTGCTCGATGCCCGCGTTGCAAAACTTGAGGACAAGCAAACCAAATTTGCGCAAAAATATGCGATAGACAACGAAACAAAAGAAGTAGAAATTTTAGAAAATAATGAAATATAACACAAACAACCTCTCTTTACGAGAGGTTGTTTGTGTATGGGGATGAATATGGTGGGCGCCATTGGCGGAAGTGCAGAAACCGCCAAGGCATATTTAAAACCGCACAAATACCAAGGGGACGAAGGTATCTGTCGCAGATTTTAACAAATTTTTAGTTGGTCATACTGCGGTGGATTTTTAAAAATACGCACCTTATATTCAATATATTTATCGTTTTCACTCTTTTTTGATTTTGCCGTAATACCTGCATTTTGCATAGTGCAAAGCAGTTTTGACAAACTGTTGGAAAAAAGTTTTATATCGCCGATAGCGGCTTTACGAATGGGTTTTACCTGTTGGACGTCGTCGGGTTCTTCAACCGTAGGATTTAATATGCTTTGTATAAGTTGTTCGGTTTGCGTAAGATTTAGTCCGTCGGCAATTATTTTATCAAGGGCGCTCTCGCGCGACTCGGGAGCAAGTCGTAAAAGCGCTCGCGCGTGACGCTCGGTAAGACCTGCTAATAACAGTCGTTCTCTTATCTCGGGAGAAAGTTTAAGCAGTCGCAATTTGTTGCTTACGGTAGAGTTTGCCATTCCAAGTTGTATTGCTACCTCGGCTTGCGTTAATCTAAATTCTGAAATAAGGGTTTGTATTGCAAGCGCCTCTTCAAAACAGTTAAGGTCGGCGCGTTGCATATTTTCGGTAATGCTGTAAAGCGCTGCCGTTAAATCGTTTGTTCGGTGCAACACGCAGGGTATACGTCTAAGTCCTGCCATTTTTGCCGCGCGTAAACGTCGTTCGCCTGCAATAAGCAAATATTTACCGCCGTCTGATTTGCGAACGGTAAGCGGTTGTATTATTCCGTTTGCGGCGATAGAGTCGGCAAGCGACTGCAGTTCGTATGTATCAAAGGTTTTTCGCGGTTGATTAGGACAAGGGACAATGTCGTCGGGTTTTAACATCAGTAATTTTTTGTCGGCAAAAGTATGGATAGGTCATCGCCTCCTTACAAGCAAATTTTATCTAAAAATTTTTGTTTTGTAAAGAAAAAACGGTCGCGGCATTTTGACACAAAAAATAAAAAAGCGCCTTTTTATAAGGCGCTTTTTGCTATTTTACCACCCATACGTGGATATTTTGGTGGAGTTTGCGACGTCTTTTTTGAGATAATAAAGGCGCGCGCCTCATTTTCTCGTAAATTTTCGCATATAATGGTGGGTTTTTCGCAACCAAGTATTTTATAAGCGTTGCCTGCCACGGCAAGTTCTTCGCTTGCGGCAGAGCCCTTCATAGCGACAAATTGTCCTCCAAGTTTTACAAATGGTATACAGTATTCGCAAAGCACGGGCAAATTTGCAACGGCGCGCGCGCAAGCGATATCGTACTTTTCGCGATACTCTTTATTTTTACCGCCGTCCTCGGCGCGCATGTGAACGGTTTTTGCCGTGAGATTTAATTCGGTAAGTACAGCATTTAAAAACGTTAGACGTTTATTAAGTCCGTCCATTAAAGTAAGTTCTATATCGGGGCGCGCAATTTTAAGTACTAACCCCGGAAAACCTGCGCCTGTGCCAACGTCTATAACCTTAGCGTTTTGCGGTACGTCAACGTTTTTAAAAAAGAGTAAACAGTCTAAAAAATGTTTATACAGCACCTCTTCAGGAATGGTTATGGCGGTAAGGTTCATTTTTTCGTTCCACTCTACAAGCATATTGCCATAGGTGTTAAGTCGGGCGATTGCGTTATTGTCAAGCGTTAAACCAAACGATTCGCAAACGGGCGCGATTTTTTCAATATTAAAATCAATCATAAAAACCTCTTATTTTGAAAGATATATAAGTAGTACAGATACGTCGGCAGGACTAACGCCCGATATGCGTGACGCTTGACCGATGTTTTCAGGGCGAATTTTGTTAAGTTTTTCGACCGCCTCAAGTCGCAATCCCTTTATTGCCGAATAATCAAAATCTTGTGGAATCGGTTTGTTTTCAAGTCGAAGCATTTCGTCAACCTGCGCTTGTTGACGGCTGATATAACCCTCGTATTTAACGGCAATTTCAACCTTTTCGCAAACCTCGTCGGAAAGCGAGGGTCTATCTTTATCAAACGGCGCTAAACACTTATAGTCAAGTTGCGGACGTTTGATTAAATCGGCAAGGCGCGTGCCCGTTGTAATGGGTACGGTGCCCTTTTCTTGCAAAAGGGCGTTAAGGTCATCGCGAGGGGCAAAAAACGTGCGGTTAATTCGCTCAATTTCCTGCTCTTTTTGTTCTTTGCGCTCTAAAAATCGGTTATATTCGCTATCGCTTATAAGACCTAACGCGTATCCCGTAGGCATTAAACGTTCATCGGCATTATCTTGTCGAAGGAGTAATCGATACTCACTACGCGAAGTCATCATACGATATGGGTCAGAACAACCCTTTGTTACAAGGTCGTCGATAAGCGTGCCGATATATGATGACGAACGCGAAAGTACAAGCGGTTTGCGACCTAAAATTTTATGAGCGGCATTAACACCCGCTACAAAACCCTGCGCGGCGGCTTCCTCGTAACCCGATGAGCCGTTAAACTGACCTGCGCCGTAAAGACCTTCGTGCTCTTTTATCTCAAGCGTAGCGTAAAGCGCTAACGGGTCTATGCAATCATATTCAATAGCATACGCCGCGCGCATAACCTTTACGTTTTCAAGTCCTTTTATAGTGCGGTAAAATTTAAGTTGAACCTCTTCGGGAAGTGAAGACGACATACCCTGAAGATACATTTCTTCGGTATTTTCGCCACAGGGCTCAACAAACATTTGATGACGTTGTTTGTCGGCAAAACGAACGATTTTATCCTCTATGCTTGGGCAATAGCGAGGACCAACACCCTCAATATCGCCTGCATAAAGAGGAGAACGATGCAAGTTTTCAAGTATTACCTTTTTGGTGTCGTCGTTAGTGTAACCTATATGGCAAACAACTTTGTTTTGTGGTTTTTGGGTGCTTGAAAAACTAAACGGAGTGGTGGTTTCGTCGCCGTCTTGCACTTCAAGTTGTGAAAAATCAATACTTGCGCGGTCAACACGCGCAGGAGTGCCCGTTTTAAAACGGCGCAGAGGAATATTAAGTTTTGCGAGCGATTTTGAAAGTTCAGTAGCAGGGAAGTTGCCGTCGGGACCGCTTTCGTAATTAACCTCGCCAATATAGATTCTGCCGCCCAAAAAGGTACCCGTTGCAAGAATAACGCACTTGCAAGCGTAGTCGGCACCAAGACGGGTAATGCAGTGCCAAAGTCCGTCGTCACGTTTTTCGATATGAACAATCTCGGCTTGTTTTACGTCAAGATTTTCTTGACGCTCTACAGCGTGTTTCATATAAGTACAGTATTCACGGCGGTCAATCTGCGCGCGCAGTGAATAAACCGCAGGACCTTTGCCTCGGTTAAGCATACGACTTTGTAGAGTTGTAGCGTCAGCCGCCTTACCCATTTCACCGCCCAAGGCGTCAAGTTCGCGCACAAGGTGACCTTTTGCCGTGCCGCCTATTGACGGGTTGCAGGGCATATTGCCAACCCAGTCAAGATTGATTGTAAACATAACCGTTTTGCATCCAAGTCTTGCCGGAGCCAAAGCCGCCTCAATACCTGCGTGACCGCCGCCTATTACGGCTATATCATAATTTTCTGCTATGTATTCCTTAATCATAAAATTCCTCTTTTATAAAAATGAATGATGAATAATGAATAATTCGGCACAAAAATATTAGTTTCGAAAGGCGAAACACATTTATTGTGCATTATGCATTGTGAATTGTGCATTAATTTATTTTCCTACACAAAATCTTTTAAATATTTCGTCGCAAACTTCGTTTGTAACTCGCTTGCCCGTAAGTTCTAATAGCGCCGCGATAGCGTCGTCAACACAAACGCCAACGGCATCGAGCGTCATACCGCAAAGCAACGTATCGCGAGCGGCAATAACCGCCTGCAAAGCGTGGTTTACACAGTCGCGTTGGCGCTCGCTTATAAGTACCGTGTCATCGGGCGAGAGCATATTTGTTTTGCAAACTTGGGCAATAGCGCTACAAAGTTCTTGGTATCCGTCGCCCATTTTTGCCGAAATCTCGATAATTTCAAAATCGCCTAAATCGTCTTTGTCAAAAGCAGGCGAGAGGTCGGTTTTGTTAAGTATAATAATGCATTTTTTATCGCGAATGCTACTAAGCAGCTGTTTGTCATCATCGTCAAGTGGTATAGAAGAATCAAAAACCGCCAAAAGCAGTTCTGCGTTTTCAATTTTTTCTTTCGCTTTGTCTACGCCAAATTTTTCTACCGTATCATCGGTTGTGTGTATGCCTGCCGTGTCGGCAAGATTAAGCATAATATCGCCAACGTTTACGTTTGTTTCAACAACGTCACGCGTGGTGCCTGCGATATCGGTAACAATTGAGCGGTCGGTGCCGCAAAGCAAATTCATAAGGGTAGATTTGCCAACGTTTGGCTTGCCGACTATCGCGCAGTTTACACCCTCGCGTATGGCGCGACCCGTATCGTAGGTGGATATAAGTTTTTCGCATTTAGTATAACACTCGTCTAAAAGAGATGAGAAATTTTCTTGATTTAGATTAGGTATATCTTCATCGGGGTAATCGGCATATGCCGCAAGTGACGCCGCCGTTTCAAGCAGTTTATCAAGTATATCGGCAGTATCACGACTGATACGACCTTCGCGCGCGCCGCGAGAGATTTTTGCCGCCGCATCATTGCGCGCCGAAATAAGACCCATAACGCTTTCGGCTTTGGTAAGGTCTAATTTTCCGTTTAAAAATGCGCGTTTTGTAAATTCGCCGCCTGTAGCAAGCGTTGCGCCACATTCTAACACACGACGCAAAACCTGACGGGTAATTACCGTGCCGCCGTGAACCGAAATTTCTACAACGTTTTCGCCCGTATAACTTTTAGGCGCGCGAAAAACAAGCGCCACCGCATCGTCAAGCGTTTGTCCGTCTTTGTCGGTAACTCGACCGTATGATGCCTGATAACCCTCAAGTTCTAAAAGTTTTTCTCCTGAAAAGGCAACAAAGCATTTATCGGCAACGCGTATTGACTCTTCACCCGAAATTCGTATAACGCTTATACCACCTTCGCCAAGCGGTGTGGCAATAGCCGCTATGGTGCGTTCAGACATCAAAATCACCCATTTCCAAAGTTTAATCATAATATTTTAACACATTATAACGGATTTTTCAATATTCTTATTTTTTATTGACTGACGAATATATTTTTATTATAATAATATAAATATAAAGTTATTTTACCTTGGGAGGTTTTATATATGAGAAACGAACTTTTAAAACTACTTAGCACCAATGCGCGTTACACCATAGAACAATTGGCGGTAATGTTAGCGCAAATCCCCGAGGCAGTCGCGGCAGAAATTGACTCACTTGAAAAAAACGGTGTTATTTGCGGATACAAAACCGTTATCGACTGGGAAAAACTTGACGCAACAAGCGTTTCAGCAATAATTAATCTTAACGTTGTACCCAAAGCAGACCTTGGCTTTGAAGAGGTTGCCGAAAAAGTGTCTTCATACCCGGAAGTAGAATCGGTATATCTTATGTCGGGCGGTTATGACCTAAACGTTGTTGTAAAGGGCAAAAATTTGCAAGATATTGCTCGTTTTGTTGCGCGCGAACTTGCAACGATAGATTCGGTTACTTCGACAGCAACACATTTTGTTATGCGCAGATATAAGGAAATGGACGTTAAACTTTTTGAAAAAGAACCCGATGACAGGGGGACGTATCTATTATGATAGACTATTCAAAAATACTGTCTGATACCGTGCAAAACATTAAGCCGTCGGGTATAAGAAAGTTTTTTGACATAGCCGCAACAATGGATGATGTTATCTCTTTGGGCGTTGGAGAGCCCGATTTTCAAACACCGTGGTCGGTGCGAAAAGCAGGCATAATCTCGCTTGAAAAAGGAAAAACTAAATATACCTCTAATTCGGGTCTTGAAGCGTTAAGACACGAGATTTCGGACTATATAAATCGCAAATGCGACATAAATTACGACCCGCTACACGAAGTTCTTGTATCGGTGGGCGGTAGCGAAGCGATTGACGCAACACTTCGCGCAATTATCACACCGGGCGACGAGGTTATAATACCTCAGCCATCGTACGTGTGCTACGAACCTATAACCGAACTCTGCGGTGGAGTACCCGTAATAATCGAAACGCTTGCCGAAAACGATTTTAAGGTAACCCCCGAGCAACTTAAAAACGCAATAAGCGATAAAACAAAGGCGCTCATTTTACCATATCCCTGTAATCCAACGGGCGCTATTATGGAACGCGACGACCTTGAAGCGTTGGCAAAAGTTTTGCGCGATACTAACATTGTGGTTATTTCGGACGAGATTTATTCCGAACTCACTTTTTCCGAAACGCCACACGTTTCTATAGCGGCTGTTGACGGTATGCGCGAGCGCACAATCCTTATAAACGGTTTTTCAAAAACCTTTTCAATGACGGGTTGGCGACTTGGGTTTGCTTGCGGACCGCAGGAAATTATATCGCAAATTACCAAAATTCACCAATTTGCAATAATGTGCGCGCCTACCACGGCGCAGTATGCCGCAATAGAAGCGCTTAAAAATTGCGATGAAGCGGTAGCCGATATGAAGGCAGAATACAATCGCCGCCGCCGACTTATTGTTGACGGATTTAACAAAGCAGGGCTTACCTGCCGCGAACCAAAAGGCGCGTTTTACGCATTCCCGTGTATTAAAAGCACAGGTCTTACAAGCGAAGAGTTTTGCGAGCGATTGCTCGAGAGCAAACACGTTGCAGTAGTACCTGGCACAGCGTTTGGTAAAGGCGGCGAGGGCTTTGTAAGAGCATCTTACTGTTACAGTACAGAGCATATCATAGAAGCGCTCAAACGAATTGACGAATTTGTAAAGGAGTTATAAAAATGAAAAAGAAAGGTATAATAATTGCCGTATTGGCGGCAGTTGCATTACTTGTTGTGGGAATCGGAGTATCGGTTGTCGCATCAGGCATTTCTTATCAAAAAAGTTTTGTAGAAAAAGAAGAAACCGTAAAAGCGGCATACTCGGAGATAGATAATCAACTCCAACGTAGAGCAAACTTGATTCCTAATTTTGTTGAAGCTGTAAAGGGATATTCTGATTACGAACAATCAACTCTCACTGCAGTAATTGAGGCGCGTTCAAAAGTGGCTGCGGCATCAAATGCCGAAGAACAAGCGGCGGCAAACGCCCAACTTGACAGCGCGATTGATATTTGGGTAAACGCCGTAACCGAAGCGTATCCCGAACTTAAAGCCGATCAGCAATATATTGCTTTGCAAGACGAACTTTCTGGTACCGAAAATCGTATTGCGGTAGCCCGTAAGGACTATAACGATGCGGCAAGCGAATATAACAAGTCGGTTCGTATATTCCCCGGCAATATTTTTGCAAAGATTTTTGGTTTCGAGCAGGTAGAGTATTTTGAGGCGGATGAATCGGCAAATTCGGTTCCGCAGGTAAGTTTTGATTGATATGAAAAATAAGATATTAAGGGTAGCGGCATTAATTTTGGTTGTGGTTATGGCATTGTCGCTTGCGGCTTGCGGCAAGCAAACAAAAGAACAGTACCCAACCCCTACCGAAAAGTTTTTTGTAAACGACTTTGCGGATGTTATGACCGCGGAAGATGTTGAAACAATTTATAATAAAGGCGTCGCATTACAAGAAAAAACAACCGCGCAGGTTGTAGTTGTAACGGTTGACAGTCTTGACGGCAAAGAAATTGCCGACTATGCATTAGAACTTGGTCGCGAGTGGAAGGTTGGTACCGAAGAAAAGAATAACGGTATCGTTATATTACTTTCAGAGGGTGACCGAGAGGTATATATTGCCGTGGGTTACGGACTTGAAGGGGCTTTGCCCGACAGTAAAACAGGCAGAATCATAGACACCTACGGTTTATCGTATTTTGAAAACGATAATTTTTCGGCAGGTCTTGCAAGTATATACGACGTAGTAGTAAACGAAATTTACGTTGAGTACAACGTCGAGGTTGAAAACTACACCCCAATAGACCAATTGCCCCAACAGCCGAGTGACAGTACTTCGGCTGTTGAAATTTTGATTTCGTGGATAGTGCTTATAGTATTGATAACGCTATATATAACTATTTTCGGTCGTAGAGGCGGATTATTTATTTTTGGCGCGCCACGCTTCTTTGGCGGTTTTAATCATTATGGTGGCTTCCACCATCACGGCGGCTTCGGTGGCGGTTCATCGGGTGGCTTCGGTGGATTCCGCGGCGGCGGTGGCTCGTTTGGCGGCGGCGGAGCAGGTCGCAAATTTTAAATCTCCCTTCCCCTTTTTATAAAGGGGAAGTTGTTATGTGATTTTAAGAAAGGGTGAAAAATATGTCCGAACAATTTAATGATAAAGATTATGGCGAATATTTTTCCGCCCTTCAAAAAAGCATAGAAAATAAATCGAAACCTGTAAACGAACAACATGAATCGGTTAAATTACCGCAAAAAAGAAAACAAAAAACAATAAGGTTGCGCCCATGGGTTTACGTCGCCATGGGTTTAACGTCGGTTTTTTTGGTGATTTGTATTACGCTTATAATCGTTTTACCACCAATAATAAAAGCTCATAACGAGTCAAAATCGCAAACGCACCAAACCGAAAACACAACAAACGACTTAGTTAAGGTAGAAAACCGTTTTGCAAAGTTTACAGAGCATACCGACCCAATCGCTTCGGATATTGAAAGCGGTTGCATTATTGTTATAAACTGTGATACCAACGAGGTTATAGCGTCACGCAACGCTACGGTGCGTTGTTATCCCGCATCAACTACTAAAATAATGACAATTCTTACAGCGGTTGATTATATAACCGATTATAACGAAACATTTACTTTTAGTTTTAAAATTACCGACCCACTATATCTTGCCGAAGCAACTGTAGCCGGTTTTTCAAACGGCGAATCGGTAAATATGACCGATATGCTTTACGGCGCAATTTTGCCGTCGGGCGCTGATGCTACGGTAGGACTTGCGTTATCCATTGCAGGTAGCGAAGAAGAGTTTGTAAAACT
>JAFYQN010000159.1 GCA_017559885.1 Clostridia bacterium | reverse complement strand
CGTGGGTACTATTGCGGGTTGCCATATTACACACGGCAAGGTAACTCGCGCTTGTCAAATTCGTGTTGTGCGTGACGGTATAGTAATTTGTGAAGATGCTATTAAGTCGCTTCGTCGTTTTAAGGATGACGTAAAAGAGGTAGCGCAGGGTTATGAATGCGGTATAGGTCTTGAAAAATTTGCCGATATTAAAGAGGGCGATGTTTTTGAAGCCTTTATTATGGAGGAATATAAAGACTAATGGCTGGATTTAAAATTAATCGAGTAACAAGCGATATAAGACTTTGCCTTTCGGAACTTTTACGCGAAGTAAAAGACCCGCGAGTAAGCAAAATGTTAAGTATAGTAAAGCTTGACGTTACAGGCGATATGTCTTATGCCACTGTATATGTTAGCGCCATCGAAGGAAGCGAAAAAACCGAAGAATCGGTAAAAGCACTTAACAAGTCCGCGGCGGGTTATATCCGTCGCGAGCTTGGAAGCCGACTTAAGCTTCGTAAAGTGCCCGAACTTCGTTTTATTGCCGATAATTCAATCGAAAACAGCGCTCATATTTCAAAAATTATAGAATCATTTGATAAGTGATATTTTTAAATAGTCACGAAAGGAAGTGACAAAGAGTGGAAAATAGTATCAATTTTACTATTAAAGATACGATAAAATTTATAAAAAAGCATAATAACTACGTTATACTTACCCATGCTTCGCCCGATGGCGATACTTTGGGCGCAGGTTATGCGCTTTATTATGGGTTAAAGCAACTTGGCAAATCGGCAGAGGTTATTTGTCCTGAAGTTATACCAAGCAAATACGGGTATTTCTTGTGCGAAACCGACCACATAAATCGTAAAGATGCGGTTGTTATTGCGGTTGACGTAGCAGACAAGCGACTTCTTGGCGCGTTAGAGCAAGAATTTGGCAATGAGGTTGACCTTTGTATCGACCATCATATATCAAACGTACGCTACGCAAAGGCGCTTTATCTTGACGCAGATGCTTCGGCAACATGTGAAATGATATATGAATTATTGTGCGCTTTGAAGATAAAATTTAACGATACGATTGCTAAAGCGCTTTACACCGGTATTTCTACCGATACGGGTTGCTTTAAATATTCTTGTGTTACTGCAAAAACGCACATAATAGCGGCTAATTTGTACGCTTATAACATAGAGGCCGACGTTATTAATAAAGTGATGTTTGACACCAAGAGCAAAAAATTACTCACTCTTGAGAGAATGGTGCTTGATACTGCCGAATATCATTTTGACGATAAGTGTATGATGATTTCAATTACCGCCGATATGCAAAACAAAACGGGTTGCAGCGGTACTGATTTAGAGGGACTTGTAAATATTTCTCGCAGTGTAGAGGGTGTTCTTGCAGGCGTTACTATTAAACAAACAGGCGACAACGCATATAAAGCATCCCTTAGAACCTATGCTCCGCTTAACGCTTCGCATATATGTCAAACTCTTGGCGGTGGTGGTCATAAAAATGCCGCAGGTGTTAGTTTAAGCGGCAGTTTAGAGGAAGTAAAGAGCAAGATTTTGTCTGCTATAAAGCAGAATATGGAGGAAACTAATGCTGGGTCTACTACTGCTCAATAAACCCGAAGGCATAACCTCTTTTGGCGCAGTCGCCCGTGTAAAACGATTAGCAGGCGAAAAGCGCGTAGGTCATACGGGTACGCTTGACCCTATGGCAACGGGTGTTTTGCCCATACTTATAGGCAGAGCGACGGTTTTGTCACAATATCTTATCGAAGCCGACAAAAGTTATACTGCCACTGTTAAACTTGGTATAACTACCGATACCTGTGATATTACGGGCAACGTGATATCACAGTGCAAGCCCGATAAAAATGCTCTTGATATAGAGGGCGTTTTAAAACAATTTACAGGCAAACAAATGCAAACTCCCCCTATGTTTAGCGCGATAAAACAAAATGGTGTGCGTATGTATGAACTTGCGCGTCGCGGCGAAAAGGTAGAAATACCTGCTCGTGAAATCGAGGTTTTTTCACTTGCTCAAACGTCGCCGCTAAACGATAATTTAGAGTTTGATATCAATACCACTGTTTCAAAGGGAACGTATATCCGTTCTCTTTGCAGGGATATTGGCGAAAATCTTGGTTGTGGCGCAACGCTTACAAAACTTACCCGTACTAAAACGGCAGGATTTACGCTCGATAGATGTGTAAATCTTGATGACCTCACGCCCGAAAATATAGGCGACTATATTTTGCCGTGTGATTTGGTTGTTGATTATATGCCCAAAGTTACGGTAAGCGAAAAACAAGCCGTTCGTTTTTGTAACGGTGGCGAGCTTAGTCTTGACAGAATAAAAAACGATTTTGTCGATAACACAATTTATCGCGTTTATTTAGGCGATAAATTTTTAGGACTGGGTGTGACGAACACAACCGAAAATATTTTAAAAATAGTATGTTTGGTAGATAGGCAGGTGTAAAAAATGAAAACTGCAATTGTTCTTGGTACATTTGATGGTCTGCACGCGGGTCATCGCGCCGTGATTGATAAGGCACAAGGATTTTATAGCATTGCAGTTACGTTTGATACACCTCCCAAAAGCATTATTACCAACGAACCGCAGTTGCTCATTTTACCCGACGAGCGCAAAAAGCGCTTGCAAAAACTTGGTATAAATCAGGTCGAAATGCAAAATTTTGAGTCGATTAGAAATCTTGACGCGACACAGTATCTTGAGCAACTTGTAAAAAAGTATAACCCCGACCGTATTGTTTGCGGTTTTAATTACCGTTTTGGTTATAAGGCGCTTGGCGACACCGATTTGTTAAAACGATTTTGCCAAGAAAACGGTATAGAATTTATATGCGTACCTGCGGTAAAATGCGGCGAAAATATAGTTTCTTCAACCTTTATACGCACACTTGTCCGCGAGGGCAAAATGGATGAAGCGTCAAAGCAAATTTATGGCGGATTTAGTTTTGAGGGTGTCGTTTTACACGGCGATGCGCGAGGAAGAGTTTTGGGTTTTCCTACTGCTAATCAAAACTACCCAAGCGAAATGATTCGCGTGAAAAACGGCGTTTATATTTCGCGTGTAACCATTGACGATAAGCAATACAAAGCAATTACAAACGTGGGAATTCGCCCAACGTTTAAAACCGAACAGGTTGCTTGCGAAACCTTTATTAAGGATTTTTCGGGCGATATATACGGCAAGGTTATGAAAACTCAATTACTTAGTTTTGTAAGAGAAGAACAAAAATTTTCTTCAACCGAAGAACTTAAAAATGCCATTTTAAACGACGTTAAATTATTAGATTGATATATGAGGTAAAATGATGAAAAAGTTAGTAAGTTTGATTTTGTGTTGTCTGTTTTTAATAGGTCTTACGGCTTGTGAAAAGTTTGATGACGATTACGGAAAGTCTTCATCCCCAAAAGAAGAGGTATCATCTGATACAAGCAGTGTATATGAGGATGTAAAAATACCCGAAATTAAATCTGATGACAGCGTGATGCCTACCTATCTTGATATAAGTCTTTATGACGAAGAAAACTATGCCGACATATATCTTGGAAAAAATTTCGAATACAAAATCACCTACGTAGGTAGCGCGCTTGAAGTTCCCTCAAGTTATAAAAAAATGACCAAGGAAGGTTGGTCGCTAAGCGAAACTGACGAATATAACGAAGATTCTCAAATTATGGCAGATAAATCTTTAACGGTTGATTTTGTTAATGAATACGACAAAAAATTAACCGCAGTGTTTTATAACGATAAGCATTCTTCGGCATCGCTTAAAAAATGCCCCATTGTAAAATTTATTGTTAAAGAAAATATAATCGACGCCAACGCTCCGTACGGTCAGTTTTGGGTAAATGGCGTTAGCAACGTATCGGCAATAACCGATATAATCGAATGTCTTGGTTTTCCGTCTCATTTTTATAAAGTTAGCGAAAACAAGTATTATCTTGATTGGTTTATAACCGAAAGCGATCGTCGAAGCGGAATAACAATTTATATCGATACAGCAGAAGACCATATTGATTCGATAGAATTTTCATATTATTAACGAGGCGAAATTATGAAATACAAACACTCTTTTTCTGCGGCAGATATTCTTTTGCCAAAAGAAAATTTCGAAAATTGGGCAGTAATTGCCTGTGACCAATACACGTCGGAACCTGAATATTGGGAAGACGTAAAGGCGGCGGCAGGCGATAAACCATCGGCGCTGGGTATTGTTTTGCCAGAGGTTTATTTGTCGGCGGATAACAGCGGTTTTATAGAAAATATAAACAAAAATATGCAGTCGTATATTAACGACGGCGTTTTTAACGAGTATAAAGATTGTCTTATATACGTAGAGCGTATACAGTCGGACGGAAAATTGCGCCGCGGCATAGTAGGCAAAATTGACCTTGAAAGTTACGACTATCGCTCGGGCACCAATGCCGAAATTCGCGCAACCGAGCAAACGGTTTTATCAAGAATTCCTCCCCGTGTAGAAATTCGTAAAAATGCGCCTCTTGAAATGCCGCACGTTATGCTTTTATTTGATGACGTAAAGGACGAGATATTTAAGTATCTCCAGACAAACAAAAACGAGTTTAACGTTGCGTACGACTTTACGCTTATGTGCGGCGGCGGTAGTATAAAAGGTTATTTCTTAAACGATGTCGCAAAAGAAAAGGTGCTTTGCCTACTTCAAGATTTAAAAGAGCAAAACGACGGCTTTTTGTTCTGCGTGGGCGACGGCAATCATTCGCTTGCAACCGCTAAAGAATGTTATAACCTAAACAAAACCGAAGCATCTCGCTATGCGCTTGCCGAAATTGTTAACATTCACGATACCGCACTCCAGTTTGAACCCATTTATCGCGTTGTGTTTGGTGTAGACCCCGAAGCGCTTATAGATGAATTTATAAAATCGACAGGCGAGGGCGCGCAAAAATTTACCTGTGTTTGCGGTGATACAATAAAAGAAATCGGTGTAAATCCTACTGCAAAATTAGCAGTCGGTACGTTACAAACGTTTCTTGATGAGTATGTTAAAACACACACCGATGCTGAAATAGATTATATCCACGGTGAAGATTCGCTTAAAAAGTTAGCGTCGCGCAAAAATGCGGTTGGATTTTTGTTTGACGGTATGCAAAAAAGCGAACTTTTCCCGGCGGTTAATTCCGACGGTTCGCTTCCAAGAAAAACGTTTTCTATGGGTCATGCCGATGACAAACGCTTTTATATAGAAGCGCGAAAAATTAAATAAAAATTACAATATTGTTACAATACCTTTTTTATCTTGACAGCATCAAGGTAAAAAAGGTATTATTATATTATAATATTTTTATAAAAAGGAGGATAGTGGCATGGTTTTTTCTTCACTTGAATTTTTGTACTTTTACCTGCCTGCAGTCCTCTTTATTTATTTTATAATTCCGTCAAAGTTTTTAGCGCTTCGCAACCTTGCGTTACTGATTGTCAGTCTTTTGTTTTACGGTTGGAGTGAACCTACGTATATATGGATAATGTTTTTATCAATTGTGGTTGACTACACGTGCGGCAAACTTGTAGGAAAATATAAAGAAACCAAACCAAAAATGGCAAAAGCCGCGCTTATTACAAGCGTAGTATTAAATTTAAGCATACTTGGATTTTTTAAATATGCCGATTTTATTATACAAAATTTATCGCTTATACCAATTTTCAGCAATTTAAAACCGCTTGGCATCGCGCTTCCTGTGGGCATATCTTTTTATACCTTTCAAACAATGTCTTATACAATGGACGTGTACTTGGGCGAGGCGCGCGTTCAAAAAAACATTGCCACATTCGGTTCCTACGTTACAATGTTTCCGCAACTAATAGCGGGACCTATAGTGCGATATCGCGACGTAGACAATGCATTGCGTATGCGCTCGCACACCCTGCAAAACGCGGCAAACGGTATAAAACGCTTTGTATGCGGTCTTGCTAAAAAAGTATTGCTTGCCAACACCGCAGGCGTATTTTACCAAAGTTTTGCAAACGGCGTAGAGCGCACGCCAAGTGTTTTGGGCGCGTGGATGGGCGTAGTGTTTTTTGCATTTCAAATTTATTTTGACTTTTCGGGTTATTCCGATATGGCGATAGGTTTAGGCAAGATAATGGGTTTTGATTTTCCCGAAAATTTTAATTACCCATATATTTCCAAAAGCATTACAGACTTTTGGCGCCGATGGCATATAACCCTTTCGACGTGGTTTAGGGAATACGTTTATATACCGCTTGGCGGAAATCGCAAAGGCAAATCGCGTACCTTTATAAACCTTATAATAGTTTGGTTTTTAACGGGACTTTGGCACGGCGCAAGTTGGAATTTTGTAATTTGGGGACTTTATTTTGCGGCGTTGCTTATTATAGAAAAAGCGTTTTTAGGTAAAATCCTTCAAAAATTACCGTCGTTTATTTCGCATATATACGCGATTGTGTTTATAGTGTTTGGTTGGTTTATCTTTATTTGGTGCGACCTTAAAGACCCAACTGCATATTTGTCGGCAATGTTTACATCACCTCTTATATCTCAAAGCGCAATATACGATTTATTGCGAGGACTACTGTTCTTGCTTGTTTTAGCGGTCGCTTCCACCAAACTGCCCTATAAAATTTATTGCAAATTAAAAGAAAAAACTTTTTTTGAAATTATTTTGTGCATTGCGTTACCACTGATAATTTTGCTTTGCACGGCTTATCTTGTAGATTCATCGTACAACCCGTTTTTATACTTTAGATTTTAAGGAGAAAATTATGAAAAACTATATTCGAGTTCTTTCTTTGGTGCTTACTCTTGTGTTAATGTTTTCGCTTTGCGCTTGTAAAAACTCAAGTGAAAATTCATCATCTGATGTTACAATAGAAACCGAACAAACCGTTACGGAAGTTCAAGATGATGTCGTGTCAAACAATCAAGTTACAAGCGATGCATCTTCACAAAATCAGACGGTCAATAATACATCGGTTGACAATAATAACTCATCAAACGTTCAAAGTGTTAATCCAAATGCCAGCGCTACTCCGCAGGTGAACATTTGCGCCCGTGTTGCAAAAAACACCTACATAGTAGGTGGCGTATGCTCTAAGACGACAGAATATATAAGCGTTAGCGGCGTTAACGTTACTGCCACCAAAATAATACCCACTGTAGGCAAAGACAATAATTATTTTATAGGACAGGTTAAGGTGAATTCCATAACCATTATGGAAATACAGGCAAAAGAAACCGGCAAAGATTTGTCGGAAAAGATAAAAAAATCCGTTTCTTCTTCTGCCACACAACAAGATTTAATGACCTATAGCGATTACCAACCCGTATTTGGGCTTAACAGTCGCGGACATTATTATAGCGCAATTTTAACCTATACTTTGTCAAATTTCTTATCCTCATATGAAAAAGAATCCGCAAGTTATAATATAAAAGAAACGGTAAACGCTGCAAATTCGGTAGGCGCCGAGGTAATATATCTTGTTGTGCCTTCATCTGCGGCGGTATATCCCGAAACGGTGCCAAGCGAATACAAAGCTGCGTCGGGCGAAACACTTTATAGCGCGTTTAAAACCATTGCCGAAAAAAGCGGCGCAAAGGTTGTATATCCGCTCGACACAATGAAAGCGCATAAAAATGACGGCGAGGGATACAAAATATACAGCAATACCGATTCGCATTGGACCACCTACGGCGCATATTTTGGAGTAAGCGAACTTATGAATCACATTTCTTCTAAGTATCCAAACGCCAAACCCCGTACCATTGCAGAAATGGGATTTTATACAACCGAATTATATGGTGGCGATATGTTGTTCTCTTTTGGTGATGATCAGGGATTTGAAAATTATAGTCAAGCATCTTTTAACAACGGCGAAACCAAAATAACAAGAATAAAAGAACTAACCACTATGTATTCACTAAAAATGCCTACAAATACGCTTAGCGACATTACCCGAAATAAAAAAAGCGTTTATTTGACCAAATCTAACGAGGGCGCAAGCAGTTTTACAAACTCCAACGGCAACGGTCTACCAAGCGCGGTAATAGTGCGCGACTCATTTGGCAGAACAGCATACGATATGGTCAACGACCGCTTTTCAAAGGTTACTTGGCTTGCCGAAGGCGACTATACGAGTGTTATAGATACTATTAATCAACAAAACCCAAATTACGTTATATACATTGTATCGGAGCGCAACTTGTTAAAAGTTATGTTAAACAATAAAGATATCGCTCTTAAAAATTACGCATAAACTATGAAAAAGAAAATTAATATTATAACCATAACGCTTTGCTCGGTTACGGTATTAACGCTTTTAAGTTTGTTTTTTATTCTTCCCGACCAAGAAATGTCCGAAGCCGAAAATCGCGCTCTTAAAAATTTGCCTGATTTTAGTATGGACGCCTTAATGTCGGGCGAGTACACCGCCGATTTGTCGAAGTATATAAGCGACCAATTCCCTGCAAGAGATGCTTTTGTTGCGACAAAAGCGTATAGCGAATTATCGCTTGGAAAATGCCAAAACAACGGTGTAATTTACGGAAAAAACAATACCCTAATAGCAACCGCACCAACGGGAGAGCGACTACAGGAAAATATTGATATTGTAAAAGAATTTAAAACCGCCACAGGCGTACCCGTATGCCTTGCAATACTGCCAAGCAGTATGGATGTGTTTGCCGAATATTTGCCCAAAAGTTACGATATGACGGCAAACGACAATATATGGCAACAATTTTATGCGCAAAGCAAAAATTCAAACTTAAAAGTAGCGGAACTTTACACACCCTTGTGCGAAAACAACAACTACTACCGAACCGACCATCATTATACAACTTTTGGCGCGTTTCATACCTATGAGTTGTTGAGCGATGAACTTGGATTTTCGGCTAAAAGCAAAGAATTTTTTAATCTTCAGACGGTGTCAAACGAGTTTTGCGGTACCTCTATGCGCAGTTCGGCTTTTTATCTTACCCCCAAGGATACCATAACCTTATTTAGATATAGTGGGGATGAAAACTATACCGTTATTGCCGACGGCAAGCAAATTTCACTTTACGATATGTCAAAACTTGACACCGCCGATAAATATGCCGTTTTTCTTGGTGGTAATCACGCAAGGGTCGATATTACAAGCGATAGCGAAAAACCAAAACTTCTTATAATACGCGACAGTTTTGCCGATTCTATAACGCCCTTTTT
>JAFYQN010000158.1 GCA_017559885.1 Clostridia bacterium | reverse complement strand
TTCTACCAATATCAGTGAAGATTTTTCAACTGTAGGTTTAATAACAACACCATCTTTTAAGCTTGCTTTGAGCAATAAGAGTTGGACAAAAGGCGATAATGTAGCAACTGTCGGAAGTATGGTGTTTTCCTCTTCGTGGGCATGCTATGTAACGGATTTTATTGCCGGATCTATGCGCCATAGAGAAATCAAAAAAAGTATGCCTGATGTGATCAAGGATATAAAGGGACAGTTCCCTGATTTAAGAGTGGCAACATTTGCTGCTATTGAAGAGGTATATTCCACAATGCAGATAAATGTCAAGAAACTGATCTTGGATTATTTTAATGAACAGATTACTTCATTGGAAGCTCAGGTAGAGCAGGCTACTGCAATTTCCAGACAGAGCGAAGAGAAAAAGCAGGAGATCGAGACTGCTGTTTCTGAGCTGAGCACGGCATTAAATAATATTTGCAAGGATCTTTCGATATCTGTTGGATTGCAAGATAGCTGAGTTTGTTTTGTAATTTGTTATACAATAAAACTGTCACAAAAAACTGTGATAGCTTTATAATTTTTTGATTTTTACTATGCTTATTGCTACAAGTGTTGCGATGCCTGGAGTTAGGATATATTCGCCGGTTACGGCATCTCTTGTGTAGGTAGAAGCAGGAACTGTAATATTGCCTACAATGGTTGGCTTGCGCAGTTGCAGTTAATGAAGCGCTTAATAAATAAGGGTTTATGAGGGTTTTGACACTCTTGTAAATTTACCATCACAAAAATTTGGCTAAAAATAAGTTGGACACATCATTTTGAGGTTTTACCTTATGATGTGTCCAATTTTTTTATTGCAAAAAGCGAGAGTATATTATATAATGAATTTATGAAAGGAAGTGTTTTTATGAAAAAACTTATTACATTGGCAATTAGTATTATTCTTATTATGGCAATGCTTTGTGGTTGTGCTTCGCCGGCCAAAGAAAAGGTTTATAAGAATAAAGTTGAAGTTGTTTCAGAGTCTGAAACCGTTTTAGAAAGCGAGACTGTTTCGTCGCGTAAACTTATAAAAGAGGTTTCTTTATCGGTTGATACCAAAGATTACGACAACTATATTGAATCTATTCGTAAAAACGTTACTTCAAGCGGCGGATATATTGAGAGTTCTAACGAATCAAACTATTCCGAACTTAGAACATTTACCGCTACAATTAGAATTCCCGTGGGCAAAACCGACAGTTTTACCGAATTTGCCTCGCAAAACGTTACGGTAAATAGCCGTAGCGAAAACATACAGGACGTAACCGAGGAATACGTTGATGTTGAGGCAAGAATCAAGGTTTATAAAGCCGAAGAGGAAAGTCTTATCGAAATAATGAAACAGGCAAACAACGTTACCGATTTACTTTCGGTTAAGGAAAGTCTTGCAGAGGTAAGAGCAAAAATTGAGTCTTATACCGCGCAGTTAAACAGTTTGGAAAACAAGACCGATTACAGCACCATAACGCTAACCGTTCATGAGGTCGAGCGTGAGGTTAAAAGCGAGGGTTATTGGAGCAAGATAGGTAATAATATAGTTAACGGATTTAAAAACGTAGGCAAATTTATAACCGGATTGTTTGCTTTTGCTTTGTCGGCAATTCCTTATTTGTCTCTTCCTGTGATTATTACTGTAATTATAATTATTGCAGTACGCATATCTGAAAAGAAGAAAAAAGCAAAAAAAGATGATAAATAATTTATAATTAAACGGCTTGAGGTTAAACCTCAAGCCGTTTTTATATTACTTATGAAAATCAAATTTTGTATCTTTGCGGATTGCCTCGGCTACTTCCATAACCTGTAGCGCTTCGTCCTCTTTGATTGGATAGTCGGCGCCGTTTCGGTAGCTTTCGTACATGTAGTCCCAAATAACCGACAAATCTTCGCCGGGAAGTTTGTATTCTTTTTCTATCCACTTAACTTCGGTGGCCGAAGCGTAGGTGCCGCTTGCGCCAAATGCAGCGCCGGGGGTACCTGGGTCAGATACTACAGGTGGAATTTCGAGTTGGGGGTCGATGTAACGAAGTTTAATATTAAAATCGTTACAAACCATAGCGCCGCGGTCACCATAAACCGAGAAAATTCTACCCATATTAAGCGCCATACCACCGCTAATGCACATATTAACGGTTCTGCCTGCTTCGCTTTCGTAGTGAATAATAACGTGGTCTTCACAGTCGCCGCCTGCGGTTACTTGTTTTAGCTCGCCTGTGATATTTTTTAGTGGAGAGCCAAGCAAACGGAGAGAGTGGTCGATGATGTGTGGTCCCCAGTTAAGAAGTTGACCGCCGCCAAACTCGCTTAAGGTTTGCCAGTCGTCGCGGTGTTGGAAAGAGCCTTGTGAAATGTTTATTTCATATACGTTGCCCAAAATACCTGAGTCGATAGTGTTTTTTACCTCGTTAAACACTGCTTCAAAACGACGGTTATGACGCATATATATTTTACGACCAAGTTCACGCGCGGTGTCAAAAAGGTCTTTTGCCTGCGCGTACGTAAGACCCATTGGTTTTTCCATAAGAAGGTCTTTGCCTGCCTTTAGTACCTTGATGCCATGCTCATGGTGGTCGCAAGAACGGGTTGCGATACAAACGATTTCGGCATCGCTATCGGCTAAAAGGTCGTCGATGTTGCTGTAACCCTTGCAACCAAATTTTTCTACCATTTTTTCTACTCTTTCGGGTAGTAGGTCGCAAGCGGCAACGTATTGATACTTATCGGGTTTTTGTTCTATATCCCTTACGTGCATACCCCAGCCTGCGCGGCCGATGCCGACAAGGCCTAATTTGATTGGATTTGACATAATATTTCCTCCTATATACCGCAATCTTTAAGATAATCGCGGCTAATTTTTAAATCAATGCGTGGGTCACGTAGGTGAGTATCGTGCTCGACCATAACCCAACCGTTGTACCCCTTATCTTGCAAAAGTTTTGCAACTTTAGCGGGTATATCGCCCATAACACCGCCGCCAAGTTCGCAAAAGCGGAGTCGGCTTGACCAAACTGTAGCGTCGGGGTCTTTTATAACGTAGTCTTTAAAGTGTACGGTTACAAGGCGGTCGAAATATTTTTCGACAATATATAATGGGTCACCGCCTGCACCGTGATGATGACCAATGTCAAACACGATATAGCAATCGGGGCAACGAGCCAAAAACTTTTCTAATTGTTCTTCGGTTTCGACAGGTGTGCCTAAATGATTGTGGATACCAACCTTTAGACCGTATTGCGCGGCAACTTCTGCTTGATGATTAGCGTGACGGTAAAAGGTGTCAAAATCGGTAGCGTTTGATTGTACCCAAATATATTCTTTGTTAAGTCCTGCCGAAAAGGTAAGTGTATCGGCGGCATTAGTGCCACGGCAGGTGACAAAGTCCATACCGAGTTTTCGCGCGAGGGCATTGTACTCAAGCGCGCGCTCGGCAGTTGCCGCTTCAAGACGCTCAATGCCGTCAAAGTTTAACTCTTTGAGCATTTTAAGTCGCCACTCGTAGTCGTGCATATTGCCGTACCAAACGTTAAGGCCATAGTCGGCGATTCCTACTTTAATCATAATAGTAACCTCACAAAAAATACAGTTAGGTGTAAGACCTAACTGTATTTTAATATATTTATTTTATTTTTGCAAGTTGTTTATGAATTCATCCACGTCTACAACTGTGCCTGTCTTGCGAGCGTGTTCAGCCGCAAAGGTAATAAGGTGGTTGTAGCATGATTCGCTAATGGTAGGAATAGCGCAACCATCGTAATTATCGGTCATATAGTCATAAAGAGCTACTATAATACCTGCATCGCCGCCGCCGTGACCGCCAAGGATACCATCGGTAGCATTGCATGGGATTTCTTCAGTTTCTTTGGTAACAGGGTCGTAAACCTTGATTGGGCAGTCACCCTTAAGCGCTGCGCGGATTTCACCCTTGGTACCGTAGATGTTTATGTAACGACCGCCTGAATTGAAAGCGTTCATTGTAAAGGTTACGGTAACGTCATCCTCAAAGAGCATATTTACAGTTTGGTGGTCAACAACGTCGTTGTTGCTGTGAAATACGCACTTACCGTAATTTGACTCTGCAAGTGATTTTTTAACGTCTTCATCGCTTGATTTTACAAGCTTTGTAGCGGCACTACGGAACCAGTTGCTCTCGTTTTCGAGGTAGAGTTTTACTGCGTTATAAGGACAGGTTTCACCAACAGGGCAACCATCCAAGCAACGGGCAGGCGCACCCTCGGGAGCGTTTGCTTCGGTAAAGTAAGAAAGCGAACCGAAAGACTGAACCTTTTTACACTTTTTGCCAAGTAACCACTGAAGGATGTCCATATCGTGACAAGATTTTTGAAGAAGCATAAATGAGCTTTCCTCACTATTGTGCCAGTTGCCGCGAACAAAGCTGTGTGACTGATGCACAAATTCAACGCATTCTTCGTGATTTATGGACATAACCTTGCCGATTCTGCCTGAGTCGATAATTTCTTTTAGTTTATTGAACAAGAAGGTGTAACGCAACACGGTACAAATAACAACCTTAACACCCTTTTCGTTTGCGTGTTTTGTAAGGGCAATACACTCTTCGGGGGTAGGAGTGATTGGTTTTTCAAGAAGTAGGTCGTAACCAAGGTCAATTGCCTTCATCGCGGGCTCAAAATGCTGACGGTCCATTGTAGCAATGAGGGCTATGTCTGCAATCTTGCCAAGCGCTAAAAGCGGTTTGTAATCATCAAAGCACATATTGTCGGGAATGTTGTGCTTTTTTTGTACGTATTCTCTACGGCTTTCCCTTGGCTCAGCAACAGCGACAACCTCATACTTTTCAGGCATTTGTGTCATATAGTCGGTATATGTGCCGCCACGATTACCTGCGCCTATAACTATAACCTTTAACTTTTTCATAAAAATCTCCTTTACTTTTTGAGAAATTTGCTTTATAATGTCAGTATATACGGTCTAAAAGCATAAATCAATACAAAAATGGTTAAAAATATATAAATTTAGTTCAAAAAGGTGGATTTTATGGCGTGGGTTTCTTATGAAGTGAACGAGCAAGTGAAGATTGAAACCTTGTATAGTCTTTTTGTGAGACATTTTGAAAAGGGACATCATTTTTTGGGAGAGATGCATGACTTTTGGGAAGCGGTTTACGTTGTTGAGGGCGAGGTTGTAATTTCGGCTGATGAAAACGTGCACGAATTTAAAAGCGGCGATATAATTTTTCACAAACCGCTTGAACTTCACAAATTTAACGTTGTAGGTGAAGAGGGGGCAACGCTTTTTGTTTTTACCTTTTCTATGACGGGTGACGTTTGCAAAAAATTAGAGAGACGGGCATATCATCTTGATAAATATAGGCGCAGTATTGTGAAATCTTTTATAGATTTTTATGATTACGAGTCGGATAAAATATATGAACTTAAAAACGAACGACCTACTTATGATATACTGCCGTATTTTGCTAAAGATAATATATTTTTACAAACAGCGGCATCGCATATATGTCGTATTGTGCTTTCGCTTCAAGGCGGCGCGGATACCCTTGGCAAAACAAAAACCCACGAAACCGAACTGTTTAAGCGCGCGCTTATTATAATGAACGAACGCGTTGCCGAACAACTTTCGGTGGATGAGTTGGCAGCGTTGCTTAACATTAGCGTATCAAGTTTAAAACGACTTTTTGATAAATATGCAGGTATGAGCGTGCACAAATACTTTTTAACCATTAAAATTAAAACCGCTACACTTATGCTTAAAGGCGGTATGACGGTAAACGAGGTATCCGACGCGTTGGGCTTTAGCTCACAAGGGTATTTTTCGGCAACGTATAAAAGAGAAACGGGCAATAATCCGTCGCAGATATAAAATAAAAAGCTTGAGATTTTTTCTCAAGCTTTTTTTGTTAATCGTTGTTTTATTATGTTAAAACTGTCTTTTGAATTACTGTAAAGGCCTGTAAGTTGGTGAGAAAGCATAAAACTTATCAGTACTACAGGTATTATAAATGGCGTTGATGATATACCAAACATCTCCGTGCAAAGAAGTATTGTGGCAATGGGGCATTTGGTTGCCGTTGCAAAAAGTATTGCCATACCTATTGCCGCGCCAAAACCAATTGGCAGACCTAAAATTAAAGCCAACGCGCCGCCCAAAGTAGCGCCGATAAATAAAGTTGGTATGATTTCGCCGCCTTTAAAACCGCACGACACACATATTACGGTAAAGAGTAGTTTGAGCGCAAACGCCTCGTAGCGCACAAAGCCGTCGTTAAACACACGCTCAATAATATCGACACCGCCGCCGTTATATTCGTAATTTCCGACCAAAATGGTAAGGGCAATTATAACTGCGCCGCCCACGGCAATACGCAAAAACTCGTTTTTAAGAAATTTTTTTGTAAAGATTTTTGCAACACTTAAACCCTTGCAAAATATAAATGAAACTAAAATACCTGCAATTACGATTATTGCAGTTTTCCATATAAGAGAAAGGGATATTTGCGGTAGAGCGCCTATGTTAAATCTTTCGGGATGAACGCGAAGCAGCGTTGCAACACCGAAGGCCGTAAAACTTGAAATAAGCACGGGTAATATTGCCTTAAAGCAAAGACGGGTTAATATAACCTCAAGCACAAAAATCCACGCGGCAAAAGGGGTACCGAAAACAGCAGAAAAAAGCGCCGCCATACCACACATAACGGTTATATGACGAGAGTCTTTGTCTAACTTAAATGCTCGGGATAGTATGTTTGCAACTCCGCCGCCGATTTGTAACGCGGCGCCCTCGCGTCCGCTTGAAGAACCAAAAAGGTGTGATATACAAGTACCGCAAAATACTGCGACGGCAAGACCCTTTGGTAAGCTTTGTTCGGTACGAACACAGTCAAAAACGTTGGTAGTGCCAATATTTTTAACACGGCAAAGTTTATATATGCCTACCGACAACAAACCGCCTATTGGCAATAGATATAAAAGCCAGTTGTTTTGCGCGCGTATATCGGTAACAAAAGAGACCGATTTTGAAAATGCAACGCCACAAAGGCCGCAAAGCAAACCCGTTATTATAGCGGATAAAATCCACAAAAGAATTTTTTTAAATTTTTGCATTACTTTATGCCTTCTTAAAAAGTTTTTTAATGAGTAAGATTGCAAAATGGAGTACGAGAGCAACGATTATAGCGACAACCAAATCTTTTGCTACAGTTAGCACAAAGGTAAGTACCATTATAAAAATATCGGTGATATTTTTTTGCTTTATGATTTTTATAAAACTGCGCCATTCGCTCATATTATACGCTACAATAAATAAAATTGCGGCGATAGTAGGCATGGGGATAAGTTTTGCAAGAGGCATTAATAGTAGCACAACCAAAAGTAAAACTACCGCGTGTACCATACCTGAAACGGGGGTTTTACCGCCGTTTTTAATGTTGGCGGCAGTACGCGCGATTGCGCCTGTGGCAGGGATACCGCCAAAAGCAACCGACGCCATATTACCAAGACCTTGCGCTACAAGTTCGGAATTGGGGTTGTGTTTTGTGTTGGTCATACTGTCCGCTACAACACAAGAAAGCAAGGACTCAACACCTGCAAGAAAAGCGATTGCAAAAGCGCTTGGTATAAGTGATATAATCGTATCAAAGTTAAAATCGGCTGTACCTAATTTAAACTGGGGGAAACCTGATTCTATTTCGTAAAGACTGCCGATAGTGTCAACGTTACCACTGAAAAAAGGTACAAATTTTACCAAAAGCGCACCGACGATTACTGCGATAAGTGAGGGCGGAACGCGTTTTTCGAACTTGGGATATATAATAAGTATGGCAAGACATATAGCGCCAATAACAAGCGATTGCCAATTAAAAGAAGAAATGTTATGTATGTTTTCTTTTATTTTATCAAAAGTTTCAATTATCGGTTCACTTGTTTGATAAGTTATACCTAAAAAGTCTTTTATCTGACCTACGGCTATTGTTACGGCTATACCTGCCGTAAAACCGACGGTAATGGTTTTTGGTACATATTTTATAAGCGCGCCAAGTTTTAGCACACCCATAACAACAAGTATAATACCTGCCATAAGCGTTGCGATAATAAGACCGGATTGTCCGTTGTTGTTAATAATGCCTGCAACAACTGTAGCAAATGCCGCTGTAGGACCTGTAATTTGCACGTTACTACCGCCAAAAAGCGCTACGATAAAGCCGGCAAAAATAGCAGTGTAAATACCTTGTTGTGGTTCGGCGCCCGACGCCATCGCCAACGCGATTGAAAGCGGCAGGGCAATAATTGCAACAATAATACCTGCGACTACGTCTTTTATAAGTTGTTCTTTTTTGTATCCTTTTACAGTTTCAAAAAATTTGGGTTTAAGATAAAATTCTTTCATATAACGTCCCCCTTATCAAACTTTGATATTATAGCATATTAATATTTAAAAATCTATTGTTAAGATATATAAAACATTGTATGACAATTAATGTGTTTTTGTGACAAAATTGGCAAATAAAAACAGCCCATCAATCTTGGTGGGCTGAAAGCATGTAAAGCAAAGTGTTGATATTTTCGTCCGAATATTCAATTTCACCGGAATATAGTCGTGCAATTTCGAGCAGTTCTTTAATAGTGTTTGACCTATTCATAGTTTTAAGAGTTTTGTATATAAGAGCCGCAAACAAAACTCTTTCGGTAAGCTTTTCATCATAGCGACAGTCGGTAAAGTGCCTGAAAATTAAATATACAAGCAGTTGCTCATAAGCGGTGTCAAGTGAGTTGTTGGCGGCAGGGGAGTCAATACCGTCTTTAATGCGTGACAGGTATGTATCCCAAGCATTATCTAATTTTTCAAGACCATCAAATACCGAGTACCAATCGACGTTGTCGGGTAATTTTGCGCCGATTAAAGTAAGTAAATTATCGACACGTTCGTCAATAGAAAAATCTCTGTCTTGTAAAACGGCAAAAAGGTTTTCTCTCAATTTTATTATTGGCAGCTCAAGCGCTTCGGGCGGTAAATTAAAGTTGGTTTTGTCCTTTTTTGTAAGTACAATTTCTGCCGCCGCCTCACAAGTAAGACCTAACCCAATTTCGGTAAAATCATCATAAAAATTTCTAAAACGAGGGTGGTCGCTACATATTTGACAAAGCATATCCTCGCCAAGATTTGTAATGATGTCGCAAAGACCATTTTTATTTAAAAACGGGCAACGCTCGTCGGCGCCTAATTTAAAATGTGGTGTATCGCAAAATTCGATATTAGATTTTATTGTTGATGCGAAATCACCTTTTAAACCAAGGTATTTTTCAAGGGTGACATCATCAATATCTATCTCCCAACCGATGCAACAAGAATGACGGCAACGGTCGGCAATGCATTTAAAATCATTGTAATAATCAGGTGTTATAATTTGCATAAAAATCCTTATAGCGTATTATTTTAAGTCTTTGCGATTAAACTTCCAAATACCGTGCAATAGTATACCGCTTGTATAGAGGAGAGGGGTAATCACATAGTAACAAATGTCTTTTAGTTCATACTTTGTGCCGAGACCTATTGTAGCGGAAGAATTGAACACGTTGATTCTTTGAATAAAATCTATGACGTCAAGTAGTTGTTTGTTCATATTAGGGATAAAAGCTACCATCTGGAAAACGCCTGCAATGGTAGAAAAACCGAAAAATATGGCAATATACATTACGATTACCATACCAAGGTTTTTCATTGTGACACATAGCCAGCTAACAAGAGCCGCGGCAAATAAATATACCAAAAATTCGAAAAACAACGATTCCAACAAATACCAAAAATCGGCGGTTGTGAACGGAGTTGATTGATATTCGAAAAAAGGAAGACTAACGCCAAGAGTTAGCAACGCGTGCGCCAAAAGTGTGCCAAAAAGCGTGGTGGTGCAAACGATGAAGAGGGATAAAAAGATAGAAGTACGAGAGTGACCGCAGATAATCTTGTTGCGGATTGTGCCGTAGCTAAAATCTTTGTAAAGGATGATGCCAATCAGTAGCGGAGCTATTATGCCGAGGTTGTTGCCAAATGAAAACGCGCCAAAGAATTGACCCTTTGCGTTGGTGTATCCTGCTAGCATTTGCTCGGTTACAGGGTCCATTTCGCCTGCGAGCTTGAGCACAACCAAGTATAACAAAGGTGTGGTTACGGCAAACATAAACGCCAAAATGCAAACTACGAGAAACAATTTATCATGGAAGAATTTTTTGTAATCGGATTTGATTAGGTTTATCATACGCGTTTTCCTCCTATGATTTCTAGATAATAGTCCTCTAAGCTGGAGTCGTGGGAGCTTATGTTTGTAAGGCGAATATCGGCATTTATAATAGCAGAGGTTACAAGGTTTATGTCGATATCTCCGTCAATACGAACACCGTTTGGTATGGTAGACAATTTTGATTGTGGGAAAGTGGTGGTAAGCAATTGTTCTAGGGCTTTGGGATTGTCTACTGTGATATCGGTGGTTTTTTTGAGTTGCTCTTGCAACTGTGAAGCGGTGATTTCTTTTATAATGTGACCATTTGAGATAAAACCGTATTTGGTTGCGATTAGTGATAGTTCGCTTAAAATGTGTGAAGAAATTAAAAAGGTTATATTGCGTTCGCGATTGAGTTTTAAAATGAGTTCTCGTATTTCTACAATTCCGGCAGGGTCCAATCCGTTCATTGGCTCGTCTAGGATTATGAACTCGGGTTCGCCAAGCAAACACATTGCGATGCCGAGACGTTGACGCATGCCTAGAGAAAAGTTGCCTGCGTGCTTTTTGTCGTGGAGCATATATTCAAGACCAACATCGCGCAAAACCTGATTTATTCTTTCGTCTTGAGGTAATCCCAAAATCATGCACTGCATTTTGAGGTTATCATAGGCAGACATATTTCTATATATGGAAGGGCTTTCTACTACGGCGCCGACTTTTCTTTGCGCGTTTTTGATAGCTGATGATTTGTTAGAAATGCCAAACAACTCAAAACTACCGTCGTCAGGGAAAATAAGACCGGTAATCAAACGTATAATTGTGGTTTTGCCCGAGCCGTTTTCGCCGACAAAGCCATAAATATCGCCGCGGCTTATGGTCATAGCGGCATTGTTTACGGCAAGGTGCTTTTTGTATTTTTTAGAAAGTCCAAAAGTTTGAAGAACGTAATCCATATAATCAACCCTTTCAAGTTTAATTAAAACACACTTATAAATATATGTCAATAATATCGGTACAACTTAAGTATAATATATTTTGCTATTTAAAACCACAAACTGTTGGTTGAGTTTTGTTTAAGTTCCTTACACAAACAAAACTCAAGTCCACTCAAAAAGGATGAACATAAATAGTGAAAAGTGAAGAGGGAAGAGTGAAGAGTAAAAAAGACAAGTCTAAGATTAGACTTGTCTTTTTGGCAGGGGTAGAAGGACTCGAACCCTCACAAACGGTTTTGGAGACCGGTGTGCTACCATTGACACCATACCCCTATATTTAAAATGGTGGACCAACAGGGACTCGAACCCCGGACCAACCGGTTATGAGCCGGTTGCTCTAACCAACTGAGCTATTGGTCCACATATAACCGTCAAGTGACAGCAACAATTATTATACATTTGTTTTGTCACTTTGTCAACATAAAATTTAAATATTTTTTTACTATAAATTTTGATTGATTTTTGGCTGATTCGGCGAATATCAATAAAACAAAAAATGTCTATATTTAATCAAAATATGTCTTGAAAATGCGTTTTTATAAAATCTATAATTAAACTAAAGGAGATGATTTTATGCAAAGATTTGACCTAAACGGCACTTGGCATCTTGAGGGCGGAGAATATAGTTGCAACGGCACTGTACCCGGCTCGGTTTATTCTTTTTTACTTGACAACAAACTTATAGATGACCCGTATTATCGTGATAACGAGCTTAAGTGTGTTGGCATAATGGATAACGAGTTTGAGTTTTCTCGCAAGTTTGATTACACACCAGATGGCAACACGGTTTTGCTTTGTTGCGACGGTCTTGATACCATTTGCGACGTATATTTAAACGGCAAACATATTGCTTACACCGATAACATGCACCGCAGTTATGAGTTTGACGTGACCGACGTTTTAAAAGACGGCGAAAACGAAATAAAAATAATAATTCATCCTGCTGACGCTTACATAAAAGAAAAAGAGGCAAAACAACCTACCTTTTACGCAAAAGAGGCAATGGCAGGTTTTGGTAACATACGCAAAGCACACTGTATGTTTGGTTGGGACTGGGGTCCAAGACTTCCTGACGCGGGTATTTGGAAAGATATCTATCTACTCAAAAAAGACAGCGCGCGTATAAGCGACGTATATATTACACAACGCCACGATGGTGGTCGTGTATTTGTGACACCAAAGATAGCGATTGACGGTAATGCAGATATTAAGGTTACTTGCACTGCGCCTGACGGCAACGTTTTTGAAATGGTGGCAAACGCTGAAAACGAGATAGACAATCCAATGCTTTGGATGCCTCGCGGTCTTGGCGAACAACCTCTTTACAATATTGTTGTTGACGTACTTGAAAACGGTAAGGTTGTTGACTCGGTTAGCAAAAGAATCGGTTTGCGTACTGTTAAACTTATTCGTGAAAAGGATAAGTGGGGCGAGAGTTTTTGCCACGAGGTTAATGGCGTAAGATTTTTTGCGATGGGCGCAGACTACGTGCCTGAGGATAATATCTTGTCACGCCTTAGTGAAGAAAGAACTCGCGATCTTTTGACACAGTGTTGTCGTTGTAATTTCAACTGCTTGCGCGTTTGGGGCGGCGGTATTTACCCACACGATTATTTCTTTGATATTTGCGACGAAATGGGTATTACTGTGTTCGTTGACCTTATGTTTGCTTGCTCAAGTATGAATCCTGACGACGAAATGATGGAAAACATAAAGATAGAAGCCGAGCAAAACCTTGCAAGACTTCGCCATCATCCGTCTATTATGATTGTTAGCGGCAATAATGAGATTGAGCTTTGGTGCACTTGGCAACCTGTAAAATATCCAAGATACCTTGAAATATTTGAAGACGTTTTGGCAGACGTGGCAGAGCGCATTTGCCCTGATCTTCCTTACGTGCCGTCATCTCCATCATCAATCGGTCACTTTATGGACCCACAAAATGAAAACTTTGGCGATTGCCATTATTACGACGTGTGGTGCGGCGAGCCGATTACTACCTATCGTACAAAGCATTGGCGTTATATGAGCGAGTTTGGCGTGCAGTCATATCCGGGCGAAAAGACTGTAAACTCTTATACACTACCTGAGGACCGCAACGTGTTCTCACGCGTTATGGAAATGCATCAGCGCTCTATTCCTGCGAATAAGTTTTTGATGCAGTATTTGTCGGAAAACTTTAAGTACCCAAACAGTTTGCCAGCTTTCCTTTATGCGACACAGCTTTTCCAAGCGGAAGCTATCAAGTATTGCGTAGAGCATATGCGCCGTAATCGTGGCAGATGTATGGGCTCGCTTTATTGGCAGCTTAACGATATTTGGCCTGTGGCATCTTGGGCAAGTATTGACTCGTATGGTAGGTATAAGGCGCTTCAGTATTACTCAAAGAGATTTTACAACCCTGTGCTCATCTCTTGCCGTGAGGTAGGCGAAAACGACGTTCGTCCGTTTATTAACACCGAGCGCAATATTGAACTTGTAACTACTGCAGAGCTTACTGTTACAAACGATACCTTAAACGAGGTTACAGGCGTGGTGAATTGGGAACTTCGTGATAACAAGGCAAACGTTATAAAGAGTGGTGAACAGACCGTTACTGTACCTGCGCTTTCATACGTAACACTTGATAACATGGACTTTGATAAAACTTGTCCATATACAACCTATATCAGTTATTCTTATACTGTTGACGGTGAGGTTGTATCAAGCGGCACAACGCTTTTTGCGGCGCACAAGCGTTTTGACTTTGTAGAGCCAAATCTTCGCTATGAAATAAATGGCGATGAAATTACCGTTTATGCCGATACCTATGCCAAAGCGATTGAGATTGACTCGCTTGACAGCGACTTTATACTTAGTGACAATTACTTTGATATGAACGCAGGCAGTAAGACTGTGAAAATTATTGAGGGTACACCTAAGACTATACGACTACGTAGTGTTATAGATATTAAGTAAAACAAAAAATGTGTATGAGCGTAAATTCTCATACACATTTTTTAATACTTATTTTTATGATATTTGTAAATCGGCGTCAAAAAATCTACAATTGTCAACAACGTCGTTTTTAACCGCGACCGTAACAAACCAACCTGTCATATCTTGTGTATGTGTTTCGGGGTTATTGGTTTGTTTTATGTGAATACGAAACCAATCGTCGTCACAATAAACATTGTCAATGTCAAATCTATACGAACCACTGTTTGCAGTCACATATACTATAAAAAGCGTATTGCTTTTAAAGAAATTTTCATCATATTTACTTGTCGCATCTTCAAATGACGGAAGCTCATCATAACCGTGATTCATTGAGAGTACGTCGTCGTAACTTGATTTAAAATTTTCTAAATCTTCATAGGAATTTACTTTAAAAACAGGGCAATGTTTAACACTGCTAATATACATTTGGTCAAGATTTAAACAACCTGAAAAAATTTTTTCATCTTCTGACCAACCGGCATAAGATACGGTTTTTTCATAATTATTTATATCAGTTGCATCGTCTAACAACTCGTTAGCATAGTTGTTTAGTTTTTCGCACGGTTCATACTTTGTTTTATAACCTGTGCCATTAATTACAAAGAAAGGATTATATGCCAAAACTTCTTGGGTTGTGCCGTCGGTCAAGGTAAGCGTAAATAAAACGCCTTGCCCCATATATTCACCGTATGAATTATCTTCTTCATAAATTACAATATCGCGAAGTATTGAAACTAATTTTTCAATATCATCTACTTGAATGGTTTTATTTGGTGGAGAGAGTTGTACAGTTGCCGATGCAATGTCTGAAGCGGTTAAATCTTTGTATGGTTTTTCGCCGTTTTGGGCGCATCCTGCAAATGAGAGTATGATTAAAAACGTTAAAAACAACGATATAATTTTTTTCATACACAACACCCCTTTGCAAAATTTACAGCGTTAGGACACCTTAAAAGTATTAGAAACAATGTTTCCTACTACAATTCGGTATATGCCTTCCTCTAAAGGCAGGTAATAATCTTCAAGTTTAATTTCACGTGTTTCAGATTCCTTTGGCGGTAACAATAGCGCCGCCTCGGTCCAAGAGTGGTCAACCTTTGTGCCAACCAGTTTCCACTTGCCATCTACTAATTTATGCAGTTCAAAACACGCATCATCATCATTTATCCAAGCATCTTCATCACTAATATTTGTTATGGTATAACGTATTACGGTATCCTCTGAAGAGTAGTTTTCTTTTTCGGGAAGAATAATTACGCTATCGTAAGCCGTTATTTCACGGGTAATGTCGTAAAGTTTGTTTTTATTTGCCGAGCACGCCGTTAGCGTAAAAAGAATAATCGCAATAAAAATAATAGATAGTTTTTTCATAACTCACACCTCTTTAAGATTATAATATCATATTTTTATTTTAATGTAAAGTAAAGGAGAGATATTATAATTTGCTTGAAAATTTTTGTCTTTCTAACTATAATACTTTTAATAGTAGCAAAAGGTTGCAAGAAGGAGATAAAAATATGACTAAAATACTTTTTGTCTGCCATGGCAATATTTGCCGTAGTCCTATGGCGGAGTTTTTGATGAAAGAATTGGTAGAAGCTCGTGGACTTGAAAACGAGTTTTATATCGAGTCGGCGGCAACCTCTACCGAGGAAATAGGCAATGGTGTTTATCCGCCCGTAAACCGCATCTTAAAGGCACGTGGCATTGATTGCTCGGCTAAACACGCCCGACAAATGACATATAGTGATTACGAAAAGTTTGATTACATAGTTTGTATGGACTCTAAAAATATGCGTAATATGGGTTATATTGCCACCGACACACAGGGTAAATATAGTCGTTTGCTTGATTACACCACTAACCCTCACGACGTTGCAGACCCGTGGTATAGCGGTGATTTTGAAACAACCGAGCGTGAAGTAGAGTTAGGTTGCAAGGCGTTGCTTGAGCATATACTAAATAACTAAATTAAAAACCTTGGTTTTCTTTACGAGATCAAGGTTTTATAATATTTTAAACTTAAATTAAATGTTGCCTTTATTGGAAAAATAGGGTATACTATTATGATAGAATATTATAGGCGGTGAGGCATTATGAATATAAACGTAGGTGACGTAGTACAAATGAAAAAAAGTCATCCATGCGGATGTAATACCTTTACGGTGCGACGCGTTGGTATGGATTTTAAAATTTGTTGCAATGGTTGTGGTCATGAGGTAATGCTTCCTCGAAAGGCCGCCGAAAAAAATATTAAAAAAATTATTACTTCTAATGGAGAGAATAAATAATGATTGAAAAACTATCTGCGGTTGAAAACCGATACGAGCAAATAGGCGTAGAACTCACTCGCCCCGAGGTTGCAAGTGACAACACGCTATTTACCAAACTTATGAAAGAGCATAGCGAACTGACTCCGATTGTTGAAAAATATCGTGAGTATTGCGCAGCGGTAAATGCGGAAAAAGAAGCGCTCGAAATGCTTGAAGCAGGCGGTCTTGATAAGGATTTTAAAGAACTTGTTGAAGAAGAACTTGCCACCGCCAAAGAAAACATCGCAATATTTTCCGACGAGCTTAAAATATTGTTATTACCAAAAGACCCCAACGACCAAAAGAACGTTATTGTCGAAATTCGTGGCGGCGCAGGCGGTGAAGAGGCGGCGCTTTTTGCGGGTTCGCTTTTTAGAATGTATTCAATGTATGCCGAGAGTAAGCGTTGGCACATAGACATTACCAATGCCAACGAAACCGAACTTGGCGGTTATAAAGAAATTAGTTTTATGATAGAGGGTAACGGCGCATACTCACGCTTTAAATATGAAAGCGGTGTTCATCGTGTTCAGCGTGTGCCCGACACCGAGACACAGGGTAGAATACACACCTCTACCGTAACGGTAGCGGTACTTCCCGAGGCGGACGAGGTTGAATTTGACCTTAACCCTGCCGACCTTAAAATTGATACTTTCCGTTCTTCAGGCGCAGGCGGTCAGCACAT
>JAFYQN010000157.1 GCA_017559885.1 Clostridia bacterium | reverse complement strand
CCAAAACACACAAGCACAACCATATCGCCAAAGGTTTCTTTTGCGGTTTTGTAGTCGGTAACGTTAAAACCGTGAAACACTTTTTGACGCACAAAGCCGTCGGATGCAAACACACCCGATATTTTAATATCATACCTATTAAGCGCTGATATAATCTTATCGGCGCCGTTACCCATACCGTAAAGCACTATGGGTTTGTTAGTTTCTTTTAAATTAGTCCATAAATCTTTCATAAATGTATTATATAATTAAAGTTAAAATTTTACAAGTAAGTTATAGACAAAACGAGAATAATTTGATATATTTATAAAGTAAATATTTTATTGGAGGGTTCTTTATGAAAAAAGTTCTCGCTTTTGACTTTGGCGCATCAAGCGGTCGCGCTATGATTGCAACACTTGACGGCGGCAAAATAAATATGGAAGAAATTCATCGTTTTGCTAACGACCCTGTTGTAGTCCGTGGTAGTATGTATTGGGACGTGCTTCGTCTTTTCTTTGAGATTAAGACAGGTATTACCAAGGCGGTAAACGCAGGCGGATTTGACGCGATAAGCATTGATACTTGGGGCGTAGACTTTGGTTTGCTTGACAAAAACGGTCGACTTCTTGCAAACCCATATCACTATCGTGACAGTCGTACTCACTCAATACCCGAAAAGGTTTTTGAAATCATTTCAAAAGACGACCTTTACAGCAAGGCAGGTTTGCAATTTATACACTTTAATACAATTTATCAGTTAATGTATTTTAAATTTAACGAACCCGACGTATTAGAGCGCGCCGATAAAATGCTTATGATGCCTGACCTATTCGGTTATATGCTCACAGGCGAAATGAAAGAAGAAGCAACTATTGCTTCTACGTCTAACCTACTTAACCCATATACAAAGGATTGGGATTTTGAACTTATCGAACAATTAGGTTTGCCAAAGAATATATTTGCCCCAATTACCAAACCTGGCAGTATTTACGGTTACCTTTCTGATGAAATTTGTGAAGAACTCGGTTGCGACAAGGTGCCTGTAATTGCAGTAGCATCGCACGATACCGCGTCTGCAGTAGCGGCAACGCCAAGCGAGCGCGACGACTTTGTTTATATTAGTTGTGGCACTTGGAGTCTTTTTGGTATTGAAAGCAAAACTCCTATCCTTACAGCCGAAGCAGCTAAAGCCGACTTTACAAACGAAGGCGGTTTTGAGGACACAACACGTTTTCTTAAAAACATTATGGGTCTTTGGCTTATTCAGGAATCACGTCGTCAATTCCGCCGTGAAGGTGACGAGGTTGGTTTTGACGTGCTTGAAAAAGAGGCATTGGCAAGCGAACCGTTTAAGTGCTTTATTAACGTAGATGACCCTGCGTTTGAACCGGCAGGCAATTTACCACGCCGAGTAAAAGAGTACTGCGAAAAAACAGGTCAATACGTACCTCAAACCCGCGGTGAGATTATGCGTTGCATTTACCAAAGTCTTGCAATGAAATACAAGTATACCTTTAACGCGCTAAACGCTATAGGCGAGAAAAAGTACGGTAGCATTAACATTTTAGGTGGCGGTATAAAAGACCGACTCCTTTGCCAAATGACAAGTGATGCTTGTAACGTGCCTGTGCTTGCAGGTCCTACCGAGGCCACCGTTATGGGTAACATTGGCGTAGCGTTTAACGCTTTGGGCGAGATTAAAGACTTTACCGAACTACGCAAAGTAGTTTCAAATTCTACCGAAATCAAGACCTATACACCAAACGAAAATCAACTTTGGGAAAAGGCATACGCTGATTATCTTAAGGCAACCGGACTATAATTGTTATAATCAAAATAAATTAAACGGGACGATGATGACATCGTCCCCTGTTTTTTGCACTAAAAAAGCAACCGATAAAATCGGTTGCTTTTTTTAAGTTTATTCGCCTTCGTTAAAGATATCATCCTCATCGTCGCCCCACCAGGGTTCGCTTGTAACGATAATATCATTAAGTTGTAATTCGTAGATTTCTATTTCTGCTTTTTTAAACATAGCTTAAATCTCTCCTTTTATATTATCGTTATGCGCCGTAGCGAGTTTGAAGTGCGTATGCATAAGCCATAAGCGCCTTTACAGCTTCTGCGCGTTTGGTGTAATAGTCATCAGGTGTTACAGCATTTGACTGTTCAAATTCGTAACCCAAACCACCTATGCTAAATGTGCCGAAGTTTAACCATTCGCCACCATCATAAGACGCTTCTACCTTAATGTCGCTTGCGATAGCTCCTATCGGCAAATCGGTAAATCTATACGTGTGATATCTACCTGCCGAGAAACGATTAGTCCAACCATTTACGTTTTTAATATCGTCAATTTTGCCATCGCCATTAGCATCGGTTGCTACAGGAATAGCATTTCCTTCTACAGTATGTTCTGTACCATTTAAGGTATAGGTAAATCTAACCTTAATCTTATCACGATTTGTCTTGTAATCACCGTGGAATGCAAACGCAAATGACATATATGGTTTAGAACTAAGGTTGATTGATGTAGCGTATACACCAAATTTCATAGTACCGTCATCTTCATAAATGATGCCGTTGTCTGCGTTGTTATATCTATCTTCTACAAATTCCAAAGAATTGTATATGCCTGAATATTCAGGCAATACATCAGCAACAGTCTCGTTAAGAGGAGTAAGTGAAGGCATACCGATATAACTGCAATACCACGCACCATCAGGATTGGTAAGCGCGTTGTTCCAGTCAAGAAGTGGCATAACCTCTTTTGCATCAAGACCTACAATTTCATTAGCACTAATGCGTGTAAGTTGCGCAGGGGTAAATGTCTTTTTCTCGTTTGTAAACTGAACGTTTGTAGTTTGGGCATCGGTATATACGTTTTGGAATGCTCTTGCATCATTAAAACGGCTACCTGTACCCTGTTTTGCATCATAAGGATTGCATCCTAAAATAATGCTGTTACGAACCATGTTAAAGTGTAAATTTTCACCATTATTTGTTGCGTCAATTTTAGTCACAAGTCCATCAGGTCCCTTTACCGTGCTTGGTACAGAGTTGCTAGCAGTACCGATAAGTGGCATATTCACACCTGCGCCATAGGTCGCATCATTACCGTATACAAAGCAATTATCTGTGTACACACAGTCACTTGCCGCACCCATAAGCACACCAGAACGATCGTGCGAATCAGAAGTGTTATAAAGATAGTTGTTAGCAATTGTAATGCTATCAAACCAAACGATACCTTTTACTTTCTTGCCGTAATTATCACCGTTAGAAACACCAGCAACTACAGCCACTTGGTAATAGTCTTGTTGATTTTTACTTGCATTCCAAGTACCTGAACTTGTCATATAAGAGTTTTTAATAGTAACGTTGTGGATTGCAGCGCCGCCATCTATATTAGATATAAGACCGGTGTTATTTGTTGACGTTTGATAAATACCATAAATGGTAACGCCGTTAAAGTCTATATCACCACAGAATGTTGAACTTTCCCAACCGTAGGTGGTCCATTTCTTAAGTTTTGATGCATTTGCTTCAAAATACGCCTTGGTTTCAGCGGCATTTTTAAGCGCCATAATTTCAGCGCCGTAAGTTTCTGGTTGCAACACAATATTTGCAATAGTATCAGAAATCTTATAGTATTTACCATCAGTAATTTTGTAATTATCTCTGGTCTGACCAAAGATATAGGCAAGTTCAGCTACAGTATATATGATATATGGATCATCTTTAGTACCGCTACCTTCTGTAGGAGCTGTTTTTGTACCGGAACCATCCCAATAGATTGTTTTGGGTTCTACTTCAGGGATATTGTATGGGGCATAAAGTGATGGATAGTCGCCATCATTTGCGCACCATATAGTATCCCAGTTAAGTTTTGACATATTATCTTTTGCAGTAAGACCTTTAAGCTGAGCATCGGTAAGTGGGATTACTTTGCCTGTGAAGTTGCGGTTGGTCAATGTGCCGCCAAGATAAACGCCTGTTATTGCAACATCGCTTGTTGTGTAAACGTTTGTAAAGTGACTTTCAAGACCTGAGTGTTGAACGTCGTTATAAGATGTGCTTTCGCTTGTTGCGTAAGGAGTAATACCAATAACAACACAGTTGCTCACCATTAGCGCATTTGAACCGGCAACACCTACTACACCGCCATGGCAAACACGCTCGCCGCTTTCCTGTACACCATCTTCTGCTTTAGAAACAAAATACTTTTCATCAAGATTTACGTAGCAGTTTTTAATGTTTGCCTTATTATTTACATAAACCGTATCGGTTGTACTACCATCCTTATCTTCGTCATTTACATCTTTGTAACCGGATGGACAATTTACTCTACCCACTATAGCACCTACACCATAGCCGTAACCCGTACCTGTAACTTCAATATGGCAATCAGTTACAGAGCAGTTTTCGATGGTAAGAGTTGTATTGCTTGTGAAATTACCTTCGCCCATATAGTAACCAACAATACCACCGGCTGAAATTTTACCGGTAAAGGATGATAACTTAACATTAATGTTTTTAATTGTAACATCACCCTGTGCGCAAGAGAAAAGACCTGAATAATTCGATGCTGACGTATTACTACCCCATGCGCCGTAAACTGTAGCGCCATTACCGTCAAAGTGACCTTGGAAGCCGGGTGTATTACCTGAATGGTTTTTACCAGACCCTTGAATTTTAGCAAGGTTGTCAGCAAGGGTGCCGTCAAAATCAAGATTACCCTTTGAAAGATCAAATGCAAGAATGTTATCGGCAACCTTGTAATATTTACCGTAAGTTTCGTTGCCAGATGCTTTACATAGGTAAACAAGTTCTTCGGCAGAGTCGATTATAATTGGGTCATCCTCGGCGCCTGTTTCGCCGTTATCGGCAACTTTAGTGTCATAATATGTGCTTGTTGAACCTGCTTTTTTAAGATAATCACCAAACTCAAGCAAATCAATCTCGGTAGGAATAACCTTTGGATTTTCTTCCTTCTTTGTGCCGAGCGCTGTTGTTGAAGCGTTTGCATAGTTTAAAAGAGCAGCCGCAACAAGTTTGTCTTCCTGAGTGTTTTCTTCGTTTTTGATTACTTCGTTAAGATAATCTCTTACTGAAATCATATGGGTAATACCCATAAGCTGAGTCTCTGTGCTACTTGATGGAGTATATCTTGCAACGTAGAGTGTTTTATCAATATCGGCAGCCGAAAAACCACTAATGGTAATCATATGAGCGCTGCTGATAATACCATCGCCATAACGGGCAATTTCTTTTTCGTCAACTACAAGTTTTGAAGATGCCGCGTTTGAAGCAGTTGCTGTGTGTTTTTGTGTGTTGTCGTCATATACCTCTAAGATGTCGCTATACTTCATTATCATACCGTTTTCATCGGTAATAAACATCTGCTCGCCATCCATTTTTGATGGGTAGTGAATGTTAAGCGCAACCGTACCATCATTTTCATATATAGCGTTTACACCCGAAATGTTACGGAAGTTATTATATGAATATACACCCTTGGTATCGGCCGCTGGTCTTTGACCTATTCTATTGCCCGCTTCATCGTAAATGTATACTTGATAAGGTAGGTCAGGAGCCGCAATCATAGGTGTAATGCGGTTGCATTTTTGACATCTTGCATTGTAAAGTTCAAAGTAGTCAACGCCTTCTTTAGCATTAGGATTCTTTTGAAGAAGCGCGTCAATAGCCGCCTTGTTTACAGGCTCATCGGTACCACGGTTATTTTCAATTACACCATCATGAACGTGGAAATAGTTGGTAGCGCTGTTTTCTGCCACACCTACAAAACCGTCGCCAACAAAATTAAGTGCATATTTTGCGTTGTACTGAATATAGTTTTCACTACCCCAACGACCATCGTTATTTCTATAATTTACTGTTTCTCCGTCAACGTTTGTTGTACCTGTTAGCTTATCGGCATCAATACCTTCATTTGCATTGATACGGTCACAGTTGCCCGAAAAGTCAAACGTAACGGTAAATGTGATTGAAGTATAAGCAGCGCTTGAGTTATAGGTTATATCCTTAAATCCCTGTGCATACTGCATATATGCGTGCGCCGGACTAACACTGTCTTCACTAACGGTTGAAATCTTGTAACCCAAATTAGCAGTTGCAACGTCAACGGTTGTATATTCACGGTAATACTTATCAAGTAGATTTACGTCTTGCTTAATAACTGTTTTGGTTTCTTCGCCTTCAGTAATCTCAATACGATTAACCGGGTTAGAGTTATAATGTGTCTCATCGTAACCGTCGGTCATATTATAAACATACTTATAATCAACACCGTTAATGGTTTGTGCGCCTTCAATAGCGTTTGTTGTGTTGCCTTCACCCTTAGCAAAGTCAGCATAATTTGCATTTGTAAAGTCAGCAATATTAAACGCTGTGCCGTCGGCACGAGTACCACCGGTAATTTCAATCTTGGTATCATAAAGACCAACTTTACCGTCATAAGCGTTAGGAAGCAAAACACCCTTGTTACCGGTATTTTCTTTGAAAGACTTTTCGGTGTCAATAACGGTTCTTGTTTTTGTTTCGTAACCTGTTATTTCGCCTTCGGCATTATAAATGGGAGACTCATATGTCTCTTCCTTATAATAATTAACGCCTGTAATCATAAAGTTGCCGTCAGTATCACGGTCACGGAACTCTTCAACAGTTTCATTTTTTGGAGTAACGTAATTACCGTTTTCGTCAAAGTTAACGTCGTCAATTATGTCCTTGCCAAACATAAGGTCAAAACTACCCGATGTAAGAGCGTCGCCGGTAATTGTAACCTCGACTGTAGTTTTCTTTGTGCCGGCTGCTACTGAATCAGCAACAATGGCATAGGTGTTAGTCGATGCTGCGCTTACTGACAAGCAACCTAAAACAGTACCTGTCAACAGACTAAGCACAAGAATCGCGCTAACAAGTTTTGTAGCGATTTTTCTCATTTAAAATCACCTTTCTTTTTGAAAATATTTATACATTATATATTTTAATCTTTTTTAAACTTTTTTCAACAAGGATTTTAACCAAATAACACAAATTGATGTATTGTTTTTTGTACAAATTAACAACAAAACCGTAGTGACTACTTGCAAATAAATGTAGTAATTACTTGCAAAATAAAAAACGCCCCTCTTTTCGCTTAAGAGGAGCATTTTTTTAATAATGTTTTTGTATAAATTCAACAATCGGTGTATTATCGGGCAATCCGTGCGGGTGGTGGTCGCCACCCTTTTTTATTATTACTTCAATATGAGCATCGTTCTCCCTGTAATAATCCCACAAAAGTTGACCGTTTTCACAAAACGGAACTACCGTATCACTGTCGCCGCTGACAAGCATTATCGGGATACCGGTCTTTAGTAGTTTTTCTTTTTGGTCTATGGGGTGGTTTCTAAAACTTAACATTTGGGATAAACCCATACCCATATTTTCGATAAATTCTTTAGAACTATCATTCTCCCCTATCCCCAATGCAAACGGCCAACTAAGATAGTTCATGACCGGCGCATCAAGATAAATACATGATACATACTGCGGATATTTTGCAGCAAAGTATACCGCCTGCATACCACCGCAACTCATACCGACGAGCGCGCATTTAGAATTTAAGCCAAATTCATTTATCAAAAACTCACAAAAAAGCGGTCGCATATCGGTGTCAATCTCAGGACACATACGAGTCGTGTTTTGCATATGCGCTACACAATAACCCTTTTTTAGCATTTCGATTTCCATTTGAGGAAAGGCATCAAAATATTCGGTTTTATAGAGCCATTTTTTATCTTGAGTTGGGTTAGAAGGGAAAATAAGTATGCATTCACGACTATTAAACTTAAAATCAATTCTTTTAAACCCGTACCACTCACTTGTTTTAATTTCCATTATTCATTACCACTTAATTCATAACCGCCAACAGGACGCACAAACAACTTAACGCAACTGTTTTTACCAAAAACTGCTTCTATCATTTGCTTATAATCGTCAAACATTTTGTTTGGTATATAACACTGTATAGTGCCTGCAAAACCGCCGCCGTGTACGCGGTATGCGCCGCGACCGTTTAAAAACTGTTTTGTGAGTGCCAATGCCAAAGATATTGCCTGCTCGGTAGGTTTATGCGGCGAATATACGTTTTGTAACAAATCATAAGATGACTCGCCCGAACGCTTAACGCACACAAAAAATGTGTTAAAATCTCTACGACGAAGCGCTGATTTTTGTGTAAGAACACGCTTGTTTTCGGCAAAAACGTGCATTGCTCTAAGCACAGCCCTATCACCGCATTTTTCGCGTATTGCAGCAATGTTTTGATAAAACTCATCTTCATCGGCATCGCGCAAAAACTCTACGCCCAAACACTCGCTTACCGCTTTACATTCAAGTGTAATGTCGGCATAATCATCGGTTAAATCGGCGTGACTGCCGCCTGTATCAACAACGCAAAGGGTGTGTTCTGACTCGCCCAAGTCAAGATTTATTTTTTCTACAATAGGATTTTTGGGGTCATTAAAATCAGCGTATGTAAATCCGCCCGACGAACTTGCCATTTGGTCCAATAGCCCACACGGTTTACCAAAGTATTCACGCTCGGCAAACTGTGAGTATTTTGCAATGCCGATAGCGTCAACTTTATGCTCGTTATATAGACCGTTAACAATATTTGAAACAAGCACTTCAAACGCCGCAGATGACGAAAGTCCCGAACCTTTAAGCACGTTAGATGTCGTGTAAGCATCAAAACCGCCTACGTTGTATCCACCGTTTTTAAACGCCGCCAAAACACCACGCACAAGTGAGCGAGCGCGACCGATTTCTTCATCCTTTTTATCAAGGTCACAAATGTCGATTTCATCCATTCTATAACCTTTTGATTTAATTCTTGCTACACCACTATCGTTTGCAGAAACAATAGCGATAATATCAAGATTTACGCTACCTGCAAGTACAAGACCGTGTTGATGGTCGGTGTGATTGCCGCCGATTTCGGTACGACCGGGCGCGGAAAACAATCTCACGTTGTCTTTTTCACCATAAAGATTTACAAATTCATCAACGGCTTCAATATAACGCGCGCGAGAAATTTCGGTTTCACCGTAAAGCATTGTAAATTCTTTATCAAATTGGCCGTTTATTATACTTTGTTTTAATTCAGCAGTATTCATTATTAAACAAAGCGGAAAACAAACCCACATTGGATGTTGTTTTCCGCTTAACCTTTCTAAAAATTAGAGCGCTTCTACAATTGCTTTTGTATCGCGAGCAATTTTAAGTTCT
>JAFYQN010000156.1 GCA_017559885.1 Clostridia bacterium | reverse complement strand
TGGTTTTAAATCGGTGCCACATTCAAAGTTTACCGAGCCTATAATGACGTTAATATATCGTTTTATTGGTTTGCCCCAAAGCATTGGCATCCCAAAAAGTTCGCATCTTGCGGCTGAGAGAATAATAGCGTTATGTTGCGCTACAACGTGATTAATAACCGTCAAATGAGAAGACGCGTGGAAAGTAATACCCTCTTCACAATTGTGAACGTAAAGGTAATCGGCAATAACATGCTCGCTTAAAACAAAGCCGTAACGGAAGCCCTGTACCGCAACGTTGCGAAGAACGTTGTTGTCGTTTTGCATACCCGACATAATAAGCCCTGCAGTATGACATGGGTTTGGCTGAAGTTCTTTACCAAGCAGTGTGTCGCCCACCTGCTCATCTATGCAGAATTGCGAATCGCAAACGTGAGCGCGCCAAACGTTTTGAAGATTTACTGCCGACTGTGTCGGATACATCTTGTCACGGTTAATCGCTACTCTGAATTCCAAATTAGTAATAGTAAATTGCGAAGCGCTGAAACGCCCATAGTGAAGATTACCTTCGGGCGCCGCAATAATAGACCAAGGTCTAGCGGTTGGGTCGTGCTCTTCGGGTGCTTCCCAAGTAGAGAATATTCTTGTATTATTGTTAACTAGTTCTCCAAATAATGTGGGAGGAAAATTGTTTTTCATCGCGTCTATTGGGCGCACCATATATGCGTTCATAAGTCGGCAAGGCATTTCGCCCTCTAGTTGAATATTGGCATCCCCTGCCGGAATAACCAACTGCGCGCGAAGTGGTTTACCGTCTATCTCTTCTATACCTGGGGAGGCAACTCGGTAACCCTCTTTGGTATAAGGAAACAAAATTTTACCGCCACCGCGCTTTGCGGCAAAGTCAATTGCGGCCTGAATCGCGGCGGTATCATCGGTAACGCCGTCACCCTTTGCACCAAAATCAAATACGTTAATTCCAAATGAAGCCATAATATTATCTCCTTAAAAAATCAAATACTATCTTCTGAAATTTTGCCCATAGTCACGCCGGCGCCATTAAAACTGTCTACACGGAACCAATAGTTGATGCCTAATGTCAGCGTGCGAATTTCTACCGAATTTCCATATACTTGATACTGGTTGTAAAGTTTATCAGGAGCAATTCCGTAGCGCACGATATAACCCTCGGCATTCTTAGCGGACTTCCAAGATATTGTAGCATTTCGCATATCCTCGGGGCCACGCACGGCGGTAAAATCCGAAACAACCTCAGGCAACTCGCCGTCATCGTGACCAAACACACGCAGACCCGAAAGTGCGGCAAAGCCATCTCCTGCGATATGGAAAAAAGTGACCTTTACATAGCGAGCGCGTGTTTCTTCCACCTCATAATAGCCGTGTGGAGCAAACTCATTCTTACCGCGGTTGTCATAAAATACATTCCAATTTACCCCGTCAACCGAAGATTCAATAACGTACTCGTGATACTTTTCTAAAGGATCAGTAGTGCGAAGATTGTACGTGGGAATATTGATTTGTATGCCGCCCACACTGCAAATACGGCCAAGGTCAAGCTTGGCCCAATGACCTGGCTCCCTAGAATCCGCCTTCCATGCGGTACGGATATCCTCGCTTGATGCATTGTAAGCCCCGTGGTCATAGCGGCTTTCAGGCACTTGGGTATCTCTAAGGTCACTACCATAGAATGGGTTTTCAGGCATCGCGCTCTCCACAGCAGACACTGTCACGTCACAGTCCTTTGACAGCAGCATATATGGTACGTGAAGCTCACTATGATCTCGGCGACCCTCGGGTAGAGTGATTGGGTAATCCGAAAGCGTGGTGTTGGCATATAAAAATCCGTCCTCATCAAATCCTGCAGGAAACAGGTTTAAACGGCGCTCAAAAACATGTGAAACATGCACGCAGGCGCAGGTTACGTTCCACCAGTTACCGTGCAAGTCCTCAAAGAAGCAACCGTGCGCAGCGCCACCGATAAATCCGGTATTTTTGTGAGAAATTGGATTGTTCTGCGCGTATACGTAAGGACCCGTTGGGGAATCAGACACGTAAACACCATTGGCATAACTCTTATGCAAACTAAATCCCGAATAAATAATATACCATTTGTTATTGTGACGCAATATTTGTGAACCCTCAAGCCAACATCCGGTCTCGCCATAGTGGTCGTCTAGACGGCGCTCCCAGCCATGTGTTTGTGGGTCAAAATCAACACAGTCGTAAATCTCTCCTATAGGTTCTAATGTGTGTCGATCCAACTCCACTATCTGAATGTGGCTACGCTCGGCCGCGTCACAACCGTAGGATGCCCATACCTTATCGTCTATTTCATCATAGTACAAAAACGGGTCGTGACCCACGTAGCAATTATCGGTAACTAGCTCCCAAGTGTCAGGATTTTTGGGGGTCTTATTGCGAAATAGTCGTTTATCATGTTCACCCTGATGAAAATAGATAGCGTCATCCAACACCATTATTGCAGGGGCATAACCGTAGATGTTTGGCAGTTTAGAGTTGTCGCAGGGTATAAATTCCCATTGCGCCATATCTGGTGATACCCAATATCCGTTGGTTATAGAAGAGAATAGATAGTATTCGCCCTCAAAAATCACCATAACGGGGTCTGCAGCTTCAAGGCAAATTGGACCTTCCTTGCCATCATGGTTATATATGCGGTAGTCATAATTTAAATCCATAGGATTAACAACGGTTCTTTTTTTCATAAAACCTCCCCTTTTTGTTGGGATTCAATATTTTTTAGTTCATTATATATAATTTTTTATTTGAACATAATCTCATTAACAATGCTCTGCAAATATTCTTGTCTACCACTTGATGGAAGTGCAGGCGCACCCATATCTTCAGCAATTTTTGCAAGTTCTTCTAAAGAGGTGGTGCCGTCAACAATTTTTTTGCCTATACCCTCGTTAAATGAACTATATCTATCATCTACAAAGGAATCTATTCTACCATCTTCAATTATTTTAGCCGCTTTAATAAGTCCTAATGCAAATGTATCCATACCAAGAATAAACGCGTGGAACATATCCTCGGCTGTATAGCTTGGGCGACGTGTTTTTGAGTCAAAGTTAAAGCCACCTGTAAGACCGCCTGCCTTTAGCACCTCGTACATACACATTGTTGCTTCATACACGTTTGCAGGAAATTCATCAGTGTCCCAACCAAGAAGCAAATCGCCCTGATTTGCATCAATAGAGCCTAACATACCGTTTATTGCAGATACGCGAAGTTCGTGTTGGAATGTATGACCCGCAAGGGTTGCGTGGTTTGCCTCTATATTCATTTTAAAGTCTTTGTCAAGTCCATACTGACGCAAAAAACCGATTGCTGTAGCCGCATCAAAATCGTACTGGTGTTTCATTGGTTCCTTTGGTTTAGGTTCTATGTAAAAATCACCTGTAAATCCAATTGAGCGACCATATTCTACCGCCATTTTCATAAGGCGAGCAATGTTTTCTTGCTCAAATTTAACGTCGGTGTTAAGAAGTGTTTCATAGCCCTCTCTACCACCCCAGAACACATAACCCTTACCTCCAAGTTTTACTGTAAGGTCTAATGCCTTTTTCACTTGAGCCGCCGCAAAACAATAAACGTCTGCTGAGTTTGTACTACCTGCGCCGTTCATAAAGCGTGGGTTTGAGAACATATTAGCTGTTCCCCACAAACATTTTATACCCGTAGCGTTTATTTTTTCAAGTATGTAGTCGGTAATTTCATCAAGACGACGGTTGGTTTCTTTAATATCATCCGCCTCGGGAATTAAGTCAACGTCGTGGAAACAAAAATACTCAATACCAAGCTTTTGCATAAACTCAAATCCTGCATCAACCTTGGCTTTTGCATGGTCCATTGTGCCTTTTTCAGCGCCAAATGATTTATCGGCAGTATCGCGACCGAACATATCGGTACCTGCCGCGCAAAGATTGTGCCACCAAGCCATAGCAAACGGTAAATGTTCTTTCATGGTTTTGCCCATTATAACACGATTGGCATCATAGTATTTAAATGCTAATGGGTTTGTACTGTTTTTTCCTTCATACTGAATTTTAGGAATGTTATTAAAAATTTCGCTCATTTGTTTTTCCTCACTTAATCTTTTTAAATAGTTCTTTTACCGACGGATATATTTCTTTAAATTTGTCATACTGCTCGTCATAGCGTTTTGACAACTCACTGTCAGGTGTTAAGGTTTTTTTAATCTTTACAAATGCGTTAGCACATTCTTTTATATTAGAAAACTCTCCACAACCTACCATTGCAAGCATTGCCGCACCATAACCCGGGCCTTGCTCGGTAACGGGTATATCTATCTTAATATCAAGCACGTTGCAAATAATTTTTTGCCAAAGTTGAGATTTTGCGCCGCCACCGCAAAGTGTGCTGCGTTCTATTTTTATTCCCGATGCTTTTGCGATTTCAAGATTATCTCTTATTGCAAAGGCAACGCCCTCAAGCACCGCTTGAAGCATATCGGTTCTTGTGGTGTCCATACGCAAACCAATAAAGGTTCCGCGCGCGTCGGTATCGTTTATGGGACTGCGCTCACCCATAAGATACGGTAAAAAGAAAACGTCGTTGCGGCCTAGCATATCATCGCTAATACTCGATTGCTCGCTAGAAAAATCGTTAGTTTTTAAAATTTCTTCACAAAACCATTTGTTGCACGATGCGGCTGATAAAATACAACCCATTAAATGATAGCCACCACTTGCATGACAAAATGAGTGCAAAGCATTATTGGGGTCTAGTGAAAATTTATCTGACGAAATAAATACCGTTCCCGAAGTGCCAAGAGAAATGTTGCACATACCATCAGCCACAGTGCCTGTGCCGATTGCTGCTGCCGCGTTATCACCTGCGCCTGCTACAACCTTTGTGTTTTGTGATAGACCAATTTCACTTGCAATATCGCCTTTGAGCGTACCAACCACTTCAAAACTTTCAAAAAGTTGTGGCATTTGTTCTTCACTTATATCGCAAATATCAAGCATTTCTTTTGACCAACGCTTGTTTTTTACGTCTAGTAAAAGCATACCCGAAGCATCAGAATAATCGCAACTGTGCCTTGCTGTAAGTTTGTAATTAATATAATCTTTGGGAAGCATAATTTTACTGATTTTCTGGAAATTTTGCGGTTCGTTTTCTTTCATCCACAAAATTTTGGGCGCGGTAAAACCTGCAAAAGCAATGTTTGCCGTATATGATGAAAGTGTTTCTTTACCAATAACTGTATTAAGATAATCTGTTTGTTTATTCGTGCGACCATCGTTCCACAAAATTGCAGGGCGAATAACATTGTCATCTTTATCTAAAACGACCAGCCCGTGCATTTGTCCGCCGGCGCCGATACCACATATATCATCAGGGTTTATTCCCGAAATAAGTTCGCGTGTTCCCACAAGGAAGGCATCCCACCAATCCTGAGGGTTTTGTTCACTCCAACCGGGATTTGGAAATTGTACCGAATAGCTTTGCGATATGGTCTTAATTATTTTCCCATCAACATCAACAAGCAATAGTTTTAAAGCAGACGTACCAAGGTCTGCGCCTATGTAATATTTCAAGCGATCACTTCCTTTATTTTAAGTGTATCGCATTATATTTGACTTTTCTTGCAAATTTATGTATAATTTATAGACAAAATTTGACTTTTGAGGTGCCCCTATGTTTTACGAGTACAATCATTTAGGTTCTC
>JAFYQN010000155.1 GCA_017559885.1 Clostridia bacterium | reverse complement strand
CGCTAAAATCTTCTTTAACATAAAAAGTCCCCCAATTAAATTTATATTTAACATTATAATATCTTGACCCTATCTTTTCAAGGGTTTACATAAAAATTTTTATATAAATTTTAATACATTTAGTATTGTTTATTTTTGTAATATACTGTATAATGATATAGAATAACAAAAATGGGGTGTTGTGTTTTGAAAAAAATAGTTTACTTGGACAACAGCGCGACAACTGCGCCTTGCAAAACAGCTATTCAAAACATAAACATTGCCCTTTGCGACACTTGGGGCAACCCGTCAAGTCTTTACGATATGGGTTTTTACGCGCAACAACTTGTTGACGATACGCGAAAATCGGTTGCCAACCTTTTAAAGTGCCGAGAAGACGAAATTTATTTTACCGGTTCGGGTACCGAAAGCAACAATATGGCAATTTTAGGCGCGGCGCACGCGCGCAAAAAACGTGGCAAACGAATTGTTACCACCGCTATTGAGCATCCGTCAGTTTTAGAAACCGTTAAACGTCTTGAAAACGACGGATTTGAAGTTGTATTTCTTAAACCGCAAGCAAACGGTGTGATATCGGTCGACGATTTAAAAAACGCGATAAATAAAGACACAGTGCTTGTAAGCGTTATGCTTGTAAATAATGAAACGGGCGCAATCCAACCCGTAAAGACAGCCGCCCAAATTATAAAATCAGTCGGCGCGCCGGCGCTGCTTCACTGTGACGGTGTTCAGGCGTTTGGCAAAATGCCGATAAACATCACCGAACTTGGCGTTGATTTGTTTAGCGCGAGCGGCCATAAAATTCACGGACCCAAAGGTATGGGCGTTCTTTATATCAAAAAGGGCGTCACAATAAAACCACTTATCACAGGCGGCGGACAAGAAAAAGATATGCGCTCGGGCACTGAAAGCGTGCCACTAATCTATGGTCTTAAAGGCGCCGTCGACAGTATTGGTAACATAAACGAAAACCTTAAAAAACAAAATGAACTTTACGCTTATGCAAAAAGCGCTTTGCTTAATACGGGACTTGTTAAAATCAATTCGCCTGAGGGCGCTCTACCCTATATCTTAAATATTTCGGTTGAGGGTTATCGCTCCGAAACGCTACTTCATTTTCTTGAATCACAGGGCGTTTACGTGTCGTCAGGTAGCGCCTGCGCCAAGGGTGAGGGCAGTTATGTACTACGAGAAATGGGACTTTCAAAAAACACGGTTGACTCCGCCTTGCGTATAAGTTTTTCAAACCAAAACACCACCGAAGACGTCGATTGTTTAAAATCGGCTTTGATAGATGCAACACAAAAATTAAGAAGGTCAAATTAATGAAAGAAATTATACTTATAAAAGACGGCGAATTAGCTCTTAAAGGTCTTAATCGCCGACAGTTTGAAGATAAAATGGTGGCAACCATTCGCCGCAGACTAAAAGATCTTGGCAAAGTTACGGTAGAACGCGCGCAGTCGACCATTTATATTAAACCGCAAGACGATGATTTTGATTTTGCCGAAGCGCTCGAGCGTATGGGTCGTATTTTTGGCATCGCGGCATTTAGTCGCGCCTGCGTTTGCGAAAAAAATATGGACGACATCCTATCAAAAGCGCCCGAATATCTTGCTGACACTTTAAGAAGCATTAAAACCTTTAAGGTAGAAGCAAAGCGCGCCGACAAAACCTTTCCTCTTAAATCACCCGAAATTTGTCGCGAGGTAGGCGGCACAATTCTTCGTGCGTTTCCACACCTTCGCGTTGATGTTCACAATCCCGATGAGGTTATCACCGTCGAAGTTCGTGACTACGCGGCATATATTCGCGCGGGTCAAATAAGGGGAGCCGGCGGTTTGCCTGTTGGTACGGCAGGTCGCGCACAGGTGCTTATTTCGGGCGGTATTGATTCGCCCGTTGCCGCATACACAATGGCAAAACGAGGTCTTGTGCTTAACGCTATTCACTTTGCATCTCCACCATATACAAGTGTTCGCGCCGAACAAAAGGTTCGCGATTTGCTCGGTCGTGTCGCCCGTTATAGTGGTGTTATAAAACTTGCTATTGTTCCGTTTACCGAAATTCAAGAAGAAATCGGCAAGCACTGTCCCGAAGACTACTTTACCCTTGTTATGCGCCGTATGATGATGCGCATTGCCTGTCGCGTGTCGGAAGCTGACGGTTGTTTAGGTCTTGTTACGGGCGAGAGTTTAGGTCAGGTTGCAAGTCAAACGTTGCCTGCCATTGCCGCCACCGACGAGGTTTGCACAATGCCTGTTCTTCGTCCGCTTATTGGTATGGACAAAGAAGAAATAATCGCGATTTCTAAAAAGATAGACGCGTTTGATATTTCTATTTTGCCTTACGAAGACTGTTGCACCGTCTTTACACCAAAGCATCCTCACACAAAACCAAAGAAAGGTCAATGTGAAGAGGCAGAAAAAAATCTTGATATCGAACCGCTTATCGAGCGCGCTATTGCAGGAATAGAATATTCTTATATAGAATAAATTATTTATAGATTGGGATAAATATGGCTTCAAAACACTCAAAAAGTTTTTTTGATTTTAAAAAAAGCGTTCATGTTACCGCGCCACAAAACAATCTGGCGCAAACACGAATTTCGCTACCCTTTAAAATTATAATATTTGTGTTTATTGTATCGCTTGTTTTATCGGCAGTATTTGTTGGTAGATATTTTATCGAAGGTGTTTCTCACCAAAATTTATTGTCCGACACAAAAGAGGTATTTTATAGCGCAAGCAGTGACAAGGCAATTAAAACGCTCGCTCAAGATAACCCCGACATAAAAGGTTGGTTGAAAATTGATAACACGCAAATCGATTGCGTGGTTTGTCAGGGCGAGGATAACGAATTTTACACAAACCACAATCAACTTGGTAAAAAAAGCCGTTACGGAGCGTTGTTTTTGTCCGCAAACGACACCTTTGCTCGCAAGGGCAATGACCGAAACATTGTAATTTTTGGCAACAATATGAACGACGGCGCTATGTTTGGCGCACTCAAACAGTATCGCAATTTGGAATTTTACAAGCAAAACCCTTGTATCCAACTTTACTACGGTGACAAGTGTGAAAACTATATGGTTTTTGCAATTATGTTGGTTGACTCGACAACCCAAGATTACGACTTTGCCAAGGGTAATTTTACCGACAAAGACGATTTTAAATCTTGGTACAAGGAAACTTGTAAGCGCAGTATTATTAATACAACCGTCCCTACCGCATACGGCGAAGAACTTTTAACGCTTGTTACCTCTGCCGATGATTTTGACGGCGCGCAACTTGTTATTATAGCAACAAAACTTGATGAATGGGATGCTTCTCACACCGACGTAACAAACGCAACGGTAAACCCAAAACCAAAACACGATCAAGCTTGGTATGACGAAAAGGGACTTGAGAATCCTTATAAATAGTTAATTACAATTAATAGAAGGGGAAGAAAAAATGGTACAAAACTTAAAGGTCGACGTTATCTACCACATGTCGCCGTCTGATTTTGAAATGGAATTTAATCTTAGCGGTCGTTGTCGTATGCGACTACTAAGCACTAAAACAACCGATAAAAAAGAATTTATAAAAACGCTTGCGCGTAACGTTGCTCGTAGCCGCGTTATAATTGCCTGCGGACCGCTTTTTGGTAACGACGGACTTATTTCGATAGTCGGCACCGCCATAGGTAACGGCGTTGCGCTTTGCGATAACAAAACCTACGGCATTAACGACGACCAACCAATACATATAATAAACGGTTCTACACCACTTGTAACCCCAGACGGTTACTTTGGCGGTTGTATAATTGAAAGCGGACCGCAAACACTAATTCTTCTTACCGAAAATCGCGCTTTCAGAAAGGTGATAATGCAAAATCTTATTCACCCTTACGTAGAAGAAATAAGCTATATCCCTACAAAAACTTCGCCTATTCCTACTCAGACCCCCGAGCCAGAAGTTCAATTTGAAACGGCAGTAAGCGAAACCGAGGTTTATCTTACCCAACCTGACGACTATGCAAAAGAACTTGACGCGCCCACCGTCGAGCAAACGCTTACGCCACCCGAAGAACACAATATAGAATTTATTATGGATAACGAACCCGAAACAAAGCAACCCGACGTTGATATAGACACCTCTATATCAGAACCCTCGCCTATATTCGAAAATCCTTTTGACAAAATGTATACCGAGGTAGAAACACCGCAAGAAATTAAGTCAAGATACGACGAACCGTACACCACAAGCGAAAGCGATAATATGTTTATTGCCGAACGTCAGATTGATGACGAAAAACCAAACAACAATAACGCGTCACGTTTTATAGATATTACTATCGTTATTCTTGTTTTGCTAATATTGTTATCAGTACTTATATTGGTTTATTTCGTTGTTTTAAAACCGCTTACTATGGGTGTTGGCACAACCGATTATTTAAGAGAAATTTTTGGACTTGCAAGTGACATTACAGTATAAGGAGATACCGCTATGGACATTTGGGATACCGCATTAAACGTAATATTAACCGCATTGGTTTCGATGACCCCCGTTCTTGAACTTCGCGTCGCTATACCGTTTGGCGTAGCAAACGATTTAGGACTTTGGCCGTCGATTATTATTTCAATTATTGGCAATCTAATTCCCGTTCCATTTATAATTCTTTTTATAAGACAAATTTTTGCATTTATGCGCAAGTTAAGTCCAAAGCTTGATAAACTTGTTACAAAGCTCGAGCAGCGCGCCGAAAAAAAGTCGGCCGTGGTACAAAAATGTGCATTTTGGGGATTGTTTCTTCTTGTTGCTATTCCTCTTCCGGGCACAGGCGCTTGGACAGGTGCGCTTGTTGCCGCTATGCTTGATATGCGACTAAAACGCGCCTTCCCCTCGATTGCCCTCGGTGTTACGGCGGCGGCTATAATCGTTACGTTTATAACCTACGGCGCCGATAAACTGCTTTTTTAAAATTTAATTATATATTTGGACTGCGTATCGAAATACTCAGTCCTTTTTTTGTATTATATTTGCTCGTTTTAAAACATAAACTGTAGTAAATATTTTTACAAAGGTGATATTATGCGAGAAAAAACTCCGCAAGATTATGCAAACGAACTTTTAAGAATGTATCGCGAGGCGGCAACCGAATATGAGTTGCCAACGCAAAATTTATTGCCACAAAGCGACAGCGAAAATCCCATCCCCTCTTTTGATGACGGCATTGGCGGTTTGGTTGTAAAAGCAACTACCCTGCGCGGTCTTTACCCCGTGCCAAACGCACTTGTAACGGTGTTTAGCGGCGATGTATTAAACAAAACGGTTATTGAAAGCGGCATCACCGACCAAAGCGGCAAAAGTGGGCTTTTTAAACTTAAAACGCAGCCCAAAATCGACTCGCTCGAGGCAAACGGTTCGGTACCCTATACAAGTTATAACCTATCGGTGCAAAGCGACGGATACGTCGAGCAAATTGCAATGAACGTGCCTGTGTTTTCGGGGGTTGTATCGGTGCAAAACATTGATTTGTTGCCAATATCCGCCGCAGGAGGTCACACCTCGCCGCAAATAATTAACGAACAAAACAATTACGACTTATAAAAAGGCGGTGATTTTATGCCCGAAATTTTAACCCCCGTTATTCCACAAGATATTACCGTGCACCTTGGCGCGCCAAACAGTAATGCGCAAAACGTAACGGTAAATTTTATAGATTACATAAAAAACGTCGCTTCAAGCGAGATATATCCCACTTGGCCCGAAGAAGCGCTACGCGCAAATATATACGCTATTATAAGTTACGCGCTCAACCGCGTATATACTGAGTGGTATCCCTCGCGAGGTTATAATTTTGATATTACAAATTCAACGGCTTTTGACCAAGCGTTTGTGCCCGACCGTGAAATTTTTGAAAACATCGGACTTATAGTAGACGATATTTTTAACGATTACGTTGTGCGTCAGGGTGAAATACAACCGCTTTTTACCCAATTTTGCAACGGCACTACGTCAACTTGCGTAGGTCTTTCACAATGGGGCACGGTTGACCTCGCTAACGCGGGACTTTCGCCCTTTGAAATTTTGCAAAGTTATTACGGTCAGGATATAAATCTTGTCGAAAACGCGCCTGTTGCCGATATCGAGGATTCGTATCCCGGTGTACCGCTACGTGTGGGAGACTCGGGCAACAACGTTAAAATTATTCAAACCGAACTTAACCGCATTGCGCGCAACTATCCTGCAATACCAAAAATTTCCGAGGAAAACGGTATTTTTGGTATTGATACACAAAGTTCCGTTCAAAAATTTCAAGAGATTTTTGGTCTTGCGCAAACCGGAGAGGTAGACAAATCAACCTGGTACAAAATTAAACAATACTACGTAGGGGTTAAAAGCCTTGCCGATTTAGTTAGCGAAGGCGTTACCATAAGCGAGGCGCAAAGACCCTTTTCAACCGTGTTGCGAGAGGGTTCGCAAGGAATAGGCGTGCGCACGATTCAGTACTATCTTAATATACTTGCGTATTTTAATCCAAATCTATTACCTTTGCCTCTTGACGGCGTTTTTGGTGGTGGTACCACCGCGGCGGTGCGACAGTTTCAACAATATTACGGACTACCTGTTACGGGTGTGGTAAACACTGCAACTTGGAACGTGCTTAATCGCATATATTCCGAAACGGTAGAGTTCTTGCCACAGGGGTATTCGGG
>JAFYQN010000154.1 GCA_017559885.1 Clostridia bacterium | reverse complement strand
GTATATCAATGCCTTCATATAACTGTTGCGCAATACGCATTGTACGCTGACCGTTATAATTAAGTTTTCTTGATGCCTCTTGTTGCAAGGTAGATGTTATAAACGGAGGCGCAGGTTGTTTGTTTCGGGTTCCTTTTTTAATATCGCTTACTGTATAAACAGCATCCTCAAGAGCCGAAACAATATTATTTGCTTCATCGGCATTACTGATAAGTTCAATCTTTTTACCGTCGTCAGTACCAAAAAGTTTTGCGTCAAAACTTTTACGCTCTACTTTAAGTTTTGCGTCAATACTCCAATATTCTTCACTTACAAACGCTTCGATTTCACGCTCACGCTCAACGATAAGACGCAATACGGCAGTTTGTACACGTCCTGCGGAAAGACCACCTTTAACTTTGCGCCAAAGGAAAGGACTAAGTTTGTAACCAACAATTCTATCAAGAACACGACGGGCTTGTTGTGCGTCAACAAGACTAAGATTAATTTTATGTGGATTGCTTATACCTGCTTTAACGCCAGTTTCGGTAATTTCGTTAAAAGCAATTCGATTTGCCTCGTTTAAATCAAGTCCTAAAATATGCGCCAAGTGCCAAGAAATTGCTTCACCTTCACGGTCAGGGTCGGTTGCAAGCAAAACTTGTTCACTATTAGCGGCGGCCTCTTTTAATTGCTTGATAACGTCTTTTTTATCAGGCATATTTATATATTGCGGTTTAAAATCATTTTCTATATCAACACCAAGTTTTGATTTAGGTAAATCACGCACGTGGCCAACCGACGCTACAACATCATAGCCGTTGCCAAGATACTTTTTTACGCTTTTAATCTTACTTGGAGACTCAACGATAACAAGCTTTGACATTTATATACTCCTTTAGTGGTTAATTGTTTCATACATACCGCCTGGTAACGCTTTAATTAATCCTTCAATCTCAAGTTCGGTAAGAACCGAAATCAACTGATCGTCACTTAAATCAAGATCAATTAAATCATCAAGGGTAAATTTTTGTTTATTCAAATTATTATACACTATTTTTGCTTCATTTGAAAGACCCAACTGCAAATTTTTTTGAGTTTTTTTCACATTTACAGTCGTATCTTCAGCAAATGCTTTATCAACATCAATATAATCGGGATATTTTGCAATATATTGATTAAAAATATCGTTTGCGCTTAGCAAAGGAATAGCGCCGTCACGCAACAGTTCATTTGAACCTTTATAATTATCAAACGTAGGATTGCCCGGAATTACAAAAACGTCTCTTCCCTGTTCGTTAGCAAGACGCGCCGTTATAAGCGAACCGCTTTTAAGTGACGCTTCAATAACAACTGTACCAAGTGATAATGCCGAAATTAATCGATTTCTTACAGGAAAACCGTATTTTGTAGTAGGCGCATAGGGCGGATGCTCGCTTATAAGGCATCCGTTTTTAGATATTGTTTCACGCAATGCGCGGTTTTCGGGCAAATAATCGTAGCAAATACCACATCCTAAAACCGCAATGGTTTTACCTTTGGCATCTAATGCGCCTTTATGGGCGTAGGTATCGGCGCCAACTGCCGCGCCGCTTACAACAGTTATGCCTGCTTTTGCTATACGTTTTGAAATTGAAAAAGCGGCCTTTTTACCAAAGTCAGATACCCTTCTTGGTCCTACGACCGACACAAGTGGTTGTGAATCAACGTCACAAAACTCGCCCTTAATATATAATACAATTGGACTGTCGGCAATATTACGAAGTCGTTCGGGATAATTAATGTCACAAATAGTCACTATATAAATATCGTTTTTTAAACAATCGTCAACAATCTTGTGAATATTATTAATATCTATCGACGTTAATTTATCAGCATCTTTTTTGTCTATATGTTTTTCCAAAACCGATTTATCAAACGGTAAATCAAGAAGCGCGGCATCACGCAAAGCATTAAAAATCTTTACTGCTTTTACACTGCCTGCACCAAAACATTGTTGTATTGTTATAAGATTAATTAAAGTAACGTTATCTCTTGAAAGTAACATTTTATCTGTCCTTTACCATTTCCCACATTGCGATTGCAGCTGCAGCGGCGGCATTAAGCGACTCGGCTTTACCGCTCATTTTTATTGTAATGCGATGCTTTGCCATATTTTTTGCTTTGTCAGAAAGTCCGTTTGCTTCATTACCGATAAGTAGTACCGAACCATCACAAAAATTTTGTGTAGCAATAGAATCGGCATCTCTGTCAACAACGCATGCATAAGAATTTAAATTATTCAATGCAATAAAATCAACTATATCATCGGTAATATAAAGCGGCATGCGTAATAATGTACCCATAGAACTACGAAGACATTTAGGTGAATATGGGTCGCAACTGTCAGTTGAAATTATAATTCCGTCAACACCAAGCGCTTCAGCCGTACGGGCAATAGCGCCTAAATTTGATGGATCGGCAAGATTTTCAAGTGCAATATATCTACCATTTGTAGAAATTTTATCTTTTTTTTCGGGTATTTGCGCTACGGCAATTATACCTTGAGGGGTGTTGGTATCACTTATTTTTTTAAAAAGTTCTTCCTTTAAAATATAAGAAACTTTACTGTTATTTGCAAACTGAGTAATTGTTTCATTATGTTTATTGAGAGCATTTTTAGACACAATCAGTTTATCAAATTTGATATTGTTTTCATAAGCATCGCTGCAAATTCGTAAACCTTCAAGCACAAAAAGTCCCTGTTCTTTTCTTTGTTTTGCAGACGATTGCAAATGGCTAACAAACTTGATAAGCGGATTGTCTTTCGACGAAATTTCGATAAATTCGGGCATATTTTTCTCCTAAAATAAAAGCAAAATTCGCCCGAGAAACAGTTGTATCTCGGGCGAGGTGAATTATTTTTCTAATGCTTTTTTAGCAGCTTCAACAAGTTTTGTAAAGCCAGCAGCATCATTTACTGCTATATCAGCAAGCATTTTACGGTTGATTTGAACACCGGCCTTGTTAAGACCATTCATAAATGTTGAGTAATTCATACCGTTCATCTTTGCAGCAGCAGAAATACGGGTAATCCAAAGGCGACGGAAATCGCGCTTTTTAAGTCTACGACCGATATAAGCGTAGTTACCAGATTTCATTACTGCCTCTTTAGCAGTTTTAAAGAGTTTTGATTTTGCGCCAAAATAACCTTTGGCAAGTTTAAGAACCTTTTTTCTTCTTTTGCGTGTTGCTAACGCACCTTTTATACGAGCCATTTAAAGTTTACCTCCACTTTCAAGTTTAACGATTACTTATAAGGAATAAGTTTCTTTACTGTTGCAACGTTTGTTACATCAGCACATACAACTTTACGCAAGTTTCTCTTACGCTTTGTAGTCTTCTTGTTAAGGATGTGAGACTTGAAAGCATGAGCACGTTTTACCTTGCCGTTTTTTGTGAGCTTAAAGCGCTTCTTTGCGCCACTGTGTGTTTTGATCTTAGGCATAATTTTTATCCTCCTGCAAATTTTATTTACTTGATTTAGGAGCTAAGAACATGATCATATTTCTACCTTCTAGCTTAGCTTCCTTCTCAATAGTACCAAACTCGTCGCATCTTACTGCAATCTTTTGCATCAATTCTTTACCAAGTTCCGGATGACCCATTTCTCTACCTCTAAAACGAACTGTAACCTTAACCTTGTTACCTGATTTCAAGAAACGATTTGCATGATTACACTTTGTGTCAATATCATGGTCATCAATACCGGTACCAACAATACGAATCTCTTTAATTTCGATTACTTTCTGGTTTTTCTTGGCTTCTTTTTCACGTTTCATTTGCTCGAAATGGTACTTGCCGTAATCCATAATCTTGCAAACAGGTGGTTCTGCATTAGGCGACATACAAACAAGATCAAGATCCTTTGCGTTTGCAGCTTCAAGAGCTTTTGCAATTGGCACTATGCTTGTTGAACCGTCCGTATCAATAACGCGAACTTCTTTAAACTTGATGTCATTGTTGATAATACATTCTTTGATAGCGATTGTAAAGCACCTCCGAAAATAATAACAAAGACGTGAGCACAATAATACCCACGTCTAATAAAAACAAAATCAAAAAATTTTATCTTATTAACCTTACGATAACACACGTTAAGGTGAGAAACATGAGTATGCCCTTCTTCATTGTCTAAAACATTATATCACGTATTTTTGATTTGTCAAGTGTTTTTTATTCAATTGTTAATTCTTTTATTGAACGCAACTGGTAGTTTACGTGTTTAAGCAGTTCGGGCTTACGCAACGCTACCGCCGCGCCACGCACAACGCTATGTGTTGGGTCTTCAAGACTGTGCACTACCGTTCCTGTGTACTCGGATATAAGTTTGTCCATACCGTGTATCAAAGAACCGCCACCCGCAAGATATAAACCATCATTGTTAATATCTGCTACAAGGTCGGGATCAGTTTTAGAAAGCACTAATCGTACAGAATTGCATATAGCATCGGCAGTTTCCTTGATTGCCTCATATATTTCGGTAGAGGTTATTTCAAAACTTTCGGGAAGACCTGTAAAAACGTTTCTTCCCTTTGCTACCATCGCAATCTCGACAGGTCGCGGTACGACTGTACCAATTTGTTTTTTTATTGACTCTGCCATCAAATTACCAATTTCTATATTGTATTCTTTACGTATATACTTCATAATTTGCGCGTCAAAATCAAATGATGCCGTTTTAAATGACTCGCACGCGGCAATGCCACCCATAGAAACAACGGCAATATCGGTGGTTCCGGCGCCGATATCAACAATAAGATAACCATGAGGTTTTGAAAAATCAAGACCTAATCCAAAAGCGATTGCAAGAGGACTTTCTATTACCGAAACGTTTCTACCGCCTGCGGCTTCAACCACATTGGAAAGCGAATGATGTTGTAATTCGGTAAGACCTACGGGTAACGTCGCCATAATTTTAGGGCGTACAATTCGATTACCAAACGCTCTTGACATATATTCTTTAAGCATCGCTTCAGCGATGTCATATTCGGCAATAATACCATGTTCAATTGGAAAAACGCATTCAAACGAATCGGGTGTACGACCAAGCGTTTGTTTTGCTTTTTCGCCGTAATAATATGGTTCGTAGGTTTCGCTGTCAACCGTAACTATGCTTGGGAGTTCAAGCACTACCTTTGAACTTGAAAAAATAACGGTCTTTGAAGAACCAAAATCAATACCAATTTCCTTTGCCATAAAATCACCACCATTTGTTATTATACTATATCATTAATCATTTTTCAATTTTTTGTTTTTGCGAATTTGAAGAACCTAAAGCAGTAACGCAATAAACACTTTTAGCGCCTGCAAAAAGCAATTCTTTAGCGCATTCATCAAGTGTTGCACCGGTTGTTTTTATATCATCGACCAACAATATTTTAAGATTATCAACGCGATGATTTACTTTATATTTACCGTCTACATTACATAATCTTTCTTGAATGGTCGATTTGTGTTGTTTTTTGCTACGTTTAATACAAGTCAACAAGCACTTGGTATACGGTACGTTTAATTCTTTTGAAATAAGTTGTGCTATATATCCACTATGATCATATTTTAATTTATTAAATGACGGTACCGCGCATATAACATCAAACTCTATGCCTGAATAAACCTTTTGAATTGCTTCACACATTTCCTGTGCGAAAAAATTTGCATAGTGTTGTTTTTTTGAAAATTTATACGCATAATATGCATCCCTTGCGTATACCTCGTTACGAAAGACACAAATAATAGAATTAAATCTATATACGTTATATTTACAAACACAATCTTGTTCTTGAAAGCCACAGTTAAGACAAATATTATCTATGTTGTTTCGCTCAATTAATTTATCACAATGGTCGCATATGTAATAGTCGTCATTAATTATTTTGCCACAACAAACACATTTATTAGGATATATTGCCGAAAGTAAAAGATTTAAAAAGTTTTTAACCATTTTCATTTTCGAGTAAAAAATCTCTTAAGAGCGTATATCTTAATGTTTTGCGGTCATTTTCTGCCATTTTTTCATATACCGATTCAAGTCCTACAACAACAAGTAGTTTTTTTGCACGGGTCACCGCCGTATACAAAAGATTGCGGTATAAAAGTTGCTGCGGAGTATCAAAGAGCGGTAAAACTACACAATCAAACTCACTGCCCTGACTTTTATGTACGGTAACTGCGTATGCGAGTTCCAACTCACCGATATTATCAGTAAAATAGGTTGCTGTACGGTCATCGAATTTAACTTTTATAATACCGCCTTTTATATCTATAAGCGTAATATACCCAACATCGCCGTTAAACACTCCATATCCAACGTCGCCGTTGTCACGTTGCCATTGCAAATCATAATTATTTTTGATTTGCATAACTTTGTCACCCTGTCTAAAGTAGACGCCTTTATATGACAGTTGCGGTTCGCCCTGTTTTTTAGGGTTAAGTGACGATTGTAACAAATTATTAAGATTTACAGTACCTGCTTGCGCCTTTCGTGAAGGACATAGCACCTGAATATCGGTAAGCGCATTAAAACCGTATGCGTCGGGCAAACGTGTCTCACAAAGTTCCATAACGGTATCGCAAACCGATGCGGCATAATCACGATGCATCATAAAGAAATCATTAGATTTATTGGACAAATCAGATGGTTGTCCGTTAATAATTGCGTGCGCATTGGTAATAATGGTACTTGCCATTGCCTGTCTAAAAACCTTTTTTAATGCGACTGATTCATAAACATTAGAATTCAATATATCGTTAAGCACATTGCCTGCCGAAACGCTTGGTAATTGGTCAACGTCACCAACAAGAATAATTCTTGTTGAAATTTTAAGCGCGTGTAATAGCGATTCAAAAAGCAAAGAATCAAGCATTGATGCCTCATCTACAATCAAAACGTCACATTCAAGAGGATTTTTTTCGTTTCTTGCAAATGATTGTCTACCCTCACCCGTCCATTCGACCTCAAGTAAGCGGTGTATTGTTTTCGCTTCTCTACCAGTAAGTTCCGTCATTCTTTTTGCAGCCCTACCCGTAGGCGCCGCTAATTGTAGCGTAGCGTTTCGTTGTTCAAACAATTCGATTATCGCATTAAGCGTGGTTGTTTTTCCTGTACCGGGACCACCTGTTAGAACAAATACTCCGTTATTAAAAGCTTTTCTTATAGCTTCGCGTTGCAACTTTTCAAACTTTATACCAAGTTTATTTTCTACGTAATTTATTTCAAGTTCATCAATATAATTCGCGGCAGAAATATAACTTTTAGCGGCAAAAAGTCGCGCCGAGATATATTCTTCGGCATTGTAATACTCGGGCAATGACAAAAAATCGCCGTCATCAACCGTTTTACTTCTAATGCGTAACGTTTCAATCATTTTGTCACATATATTATCTATACGCATTTCATCACTTTCAAGTAGCGATGATGCTACAGGTATTAACTTTTTACGTGGTAGACAGGTGTGACCGTTAAGTAGATTTTTTCTTAAAACGTATTCAACACCTGCCGCAAGGCGCATTTCGTTATCGGCAGATACGCCTAAATCAAAAGCTATTGCTTCAACCTTTTCAAAGGGCAAATCAATTGCATCTTCACATAATACATATGGATTTTGCTTAATTTTATCACCTGATTTTGTTCCTAAAACCCGAAATATTGATATGCATTTTTCAAGCGATACTTGATAAGGATTAAGCATTAACATTAAGTCGCGTATGCCAAATTGTTTTTTATATTCCTCGGATATGTTCATTGCTTTTTCGATTGATATACCCTTAATCGAAGCTAAATCTTCAGGAGAGTTTTGAATAACGTCAAGTGAGTCTGCGCCAAATTTTTCAACAATACGCTCGGCGGTAGCAGGTCCAACGCCTTTAATTATACCGGAAGATAAATATTTAAGTATTGCGGCAACCGTTTTAGGCGCAACGGTTTCATAATAATCCGCAACAAATTGTTCGCCGTACACAGCATGCACCGTATAATGTCCCGTAAATTTAACATTATCACCTATCGATATAAACGGTAACGTTCCAACAACGGTTATGTGTTCCCTACCAACCCTAACGGTACAAACGGTGTATCCATTTTGAGAATTTTTATAGGTAATTTTTTCAATTGTTCCGCTTATCTCTTTTTTTACTTCCGGATTAGTAATCTCCATTAGATAATTCTCCTTGTAATAAACCGCTTTTAAAAATTTCAGATGAAGTGCATAACATTATATTTTTATCAACAATAAACTCAAAGCATTTGTTTAGTTCGTTTTGTTGTATATTGTCAGTAATTGCAATAATTCCAACCGAAAAAGCATCGCCTTGCCATTTTATTTTTTGCCATAAAAACTCGAGTTGTTTTAAAGCGTATTGATTTTTTAAAACGATAAACGCATAAGATGTTGTTCTGGTTTTGGGATAGTAAAACATCATACTTAATATGTAAATAAACTCCGTAATACCAAGAACTGCAAAAACCAATAAAAAGACAAATAATATTGT